>CAZCEG010000045.1:0-3094 GCA_964497275.1 uncultured Oceanicaulis sp. | reverse complement strand
GAAGTCGGTGGCAAGCTCCAGCGTGGAGAAGAAGTGGAAGGGCAAGCTGGAGAGACCGCCTTCGACGAGGCCCGTCTGGAGCGCCGGGATCACGTCTGAAATGCCCAGCGCAATCGCATCCATGCCCGCAGCTTCGCAGAAGAAGCGCGCGGCAGCATTGGGCGAGGTGCGGATCTTCATGCCCGCCGCATCGGCAGGCGTCAGCAGGGGCCGGTTGGCGAAAATATGCGTCCAGCCCACCTCCACCCATTGCAGGATGAACAGGTTCTGCGCCAGCGCCAGCTCGTTGATGATGTCGTAGAGATGGTTGTCATAGACATAGTCCACCTCCTCGTAACTATCGAAAAGATAGGGCGATATCGCCACCGATAGCTCAGGGATGCTGGAGGCCAGCCCCTGCAGGCTCATGCCCCCGATATGGGCGCGGCCCCGGCGCAAATCGTGGAGCATGCGCTCCTCATTGCCGAGCTCTGCCTTGGTGAAATAGTCGATATTGAGCGTTGCATTCTCGGCCATGCGCGCCTCGAAGGCGAGCCATTGCGCATCCCAGGGCGTACGCGGCGGCGCCTGCGCGACCGCGCGGCCATAGAGCGTACCTGGCGGATCATTGCGCCGCCCGCACCCGGCAAGGGCGCCTGCGCCCGCAAAACCCGCAAGGGCCAGAAACTCCCGGCGTTTCAACATCGGCTCTGGCCTCTCCCCAACGCTTGACCGCGGCGCTTTTACGCCGTCATTCTGCAAAGGATATAACATTTCATCCGGACGGCGATGGCAAGGCCGCGCTGACAGATGTTTGCACACTTTAATGGAGGGCCCCATGAGATTGTCGCGCCGAGCCATGCTCAGCGGAGGTGCCGCTCTCGCGGGCAGCTTTGCCCTTCAGGGGTGCGGACCGCGCGGGGACAGGGCGGCAAAGGACGCCGATGTGATCGTGCTGGGCGCAGGGCTTTCCGGCCTGCATGCGGCGCGCATCCTTTCCGCTGCAGGCATGGATGTGCTGGTGTTGGAAGCGTCAAGCCGGATTGGCGGGCGCATGGTGACGCTGGACCATCTGCCCGGCGCTCCTGAAGCCGGCGGTGAGCAGGTCGGGCGCGGCTATGCCCGCGTGCATGCAGAGGCCGCTGCGCTGGGCCTTGAGTTTGAGGATTTTGCGCCCTCGCGCTTTGGCGAGCAGCTGGTCGTCGACGGGCAGCGGATCGCCGCGAGCGATTGGCCCACCTCAGAGCTCAACCGCCTGCCTGAGCCCATGCGCGCCATGAGCCCGCATCAGCTGTTCTTCGGGCTGGTCGCGCGCCATAACCCGCTGCCTGATGTCTATGCCTGGCGCGAGGCGGCCTCCCAGAGCCACGATATCGCAGCTGAAGCCTTCGTACGGTCGCTGGGCGCCAATGACGAGGCGGTACGCCTGATGGACGCGACGCTCAATGCCGGGCGGCTTTCCACTTATTCGATGATGAATGTCTGGCGCTCGCTGGCGCTCTACAACACCGAACGAGAGCTTGGCCCGTCTCAGCGTGTGCGCGGCGGCTCACAGCGCCTGCCCGAGGCGATGGCGGCCAGCCTGCCAAGGCCTGTGCGCACAGGCGCGCGGGTGGCGGCCATCGAGGCGGACGAGGCGGGGGCAATGGTGCGCCTTGATAGCGGGGAGGCGCTGCGGGCAGACTTCCTCGTAAGCGCCCTACCCTTCCCTGTCTTGCGCGCGCTCGACGTCTCAGCGCCGTTCAGTACCGCGCAGGCAGACGCGATTGAAGGCCTGCCCTACACGCCCATCGTGCAGCTGCATATCGAGGCTGAGACGCCCTTCTGGGAGGAGGATGGCCTTGCGCCTGAAATGTGGACCAACTCGCCCCTGAACCGGATTTTCGCGCGCCGCGATGCAAACGGCCCGACCGGCATGTTCACCTGCTGGATCGATGGTATCGATGCCTTGGCAGCTGATGGCCGCGGCGAGGCCGAACTGCAGGCTATCGTGTCAGAGGTGTTCGCCTCTGCCCGCCCGGCCAGCGAAGGGCGCTTGCGCTTGCGTGAGGTTATCCGCTGGACGCCCTCCAATGCGCGCGCGGGCGGGGCCTATATGCACTGGGGGCCGGGCCAGATCAGCCGCTGGGCCGAACCGATGATCCGGCCTGCCGGGCGGCTGTTCATTGCGGGCGAGCACGCCAGCCACCTCCATACCGGCATGGAAGGCGCGATGGAGGCGGGCGAACGCGCCGCCATCGACATTCTGGACCTGGCGGGCGCCTAAGGCCTATTGCCCCCGGCTGCCCGGCGTGTGGGTGCAGCTTGCCTGCAGCCAGCGCAGATTGATCCCCAGCCGCTCTGCGCCTGCCTCACCCCAGGCATAGGACAGCGCGCGGTCATCGCCTGCCTCATGGACATAGAGGGTCAGCGAGCCGCGCCGGTCGCGCGCGGGCCATTCCACATCCCTCAGCCGCAGCTCGATCTGGCGCGGGGGCGTTTCGTCGGTGGTGACAATCGCGCTGCCGCCCTGATCATGCAGCCAGATATCGCGCAGAAACTGCCAGTCAGACGATCCCTCCCCGCTATCGCCGTGCGAGGCCCCGCGCAATACCGCCACCCAGCACTCGAAGGGGCGCACCTTCAGCAGGCGATGGGGCAGGCCGAGCCGGTTACCGTATACGTATTCGCCTTCGACCGTCTCTGCCCGGTCACGGATCCAGATGGAGTCCGGCGTCAGCACCAGATCATCCTCGATGACGAGGGTTCTGCCCGACTGACGGCTTTCCACAACACAGGCGCCGCGTACGGTCTCGCCTACGAACTGGTTCTCGCGCCGCCGCCAGTACACTTCGCAGCCGGGATAGCTGAACGTGGCTGCAGGCGTCAGGCTCGCCAGCAGGGAAGGATCGCGCCACGCACCGCGCAAGGCTGCCACGTCGCGCGGGGCGTATATATCGAGGCGGATGGCGTTGGCCTCGTGATCTGCGGTGAAGGTGTAGATGCGCTGGCGGTAGATATTGGCCGGATCATTGCCGGAATACTGCTCGACATAGAAGACGTGCTCGCCGAAGGCGGGCAGGTCAACGCGGGCAAATATGGAATGGATGCGGCCATTGCGCCCCTCTTCAGGGAT
>CAZCEG010000044.1:0-11116 GCA_964497275.1 uncultured Oceanicaulis sp. | reverse complement strand
TGTGACCTCTACGATGTCAACGTAGCGCTCTAACCCACTGAGCTACGCGCCCGCTCGCCTTGGCGAAAACAGGCGGGCGATATAGCCCGGCTGAACCGGTCACGCAAGCGTCCCGCCACAGCCCCGGTGCAGGTGTCTGGGCGGTGATCGTAAAATGACTTTTTTGCAACACACTGTGGTGAAACTCCGGCCAGAATGCGATTCAGCCGCATTGCGAGGTTTACGGGCCTGTCATCGTTTGGCCATAGTCCGGACAGGAAGGAATATTGCGTTCCTTGCGATCCGCCGCCATTGCGGGGTTAACTTCCAAAAGGGGAAACTAACGTGAAAAATTGGGAAAAAGAGCGCCTTCTGCGTTCGACCATTATCGCGGGTTTCGCGGTTGCCGGCCTTGCGGCTGGTTCCGCGTTCGCCCAAGAAAGTGGCGATGACGAGGAGAACGGGGCTGAACAGACCCCGGCTTCGACCGCTTCTGAAGCGGCTCCGAGCGACCGCGTTGTCGTTACCGGTTCTCGTATCCGCCGTGACTCGTTCACGTCCACCGCGCCGCTTCAGGTGATCGACGTCGAAGAAGTCCGCGATGCCGGCCTTCTGGACGTTGCCCAGATCCTGTCGCAGACCACCGTTGCGCAAGGTGTGCAGCTCGACAACACCATCTCCACCGGTGGCTTCGTCACCGATGGTGGCCCGGGCGCCAACAACGTGTCGCTGCGCGGTCTGTCTGCTGACCGCACCCTGCCGCTCATCAACGGCCGCCGCTTTGCTCCGGCCGGCGCCGAGGGTGCGCCGTCCCTGCCTGACCTGAACCTCATCCCGTCCACCATGATCCAGCGCATCGACGTGCTGCTCGATGGTGCGTCGTCGGTCTATGGTTCTGACGCGGTTGCCGGCGTGGTGAACGTCGTTCTGCGTAACGAGTTCCGCGGTGTTCAGGCTGATGCGTTCCTGAGCGTGCCGGAAACCGGCGCAGCGCGGACGCAGCGTTACAACCTGCTCATGGGTGCTGGCGATGCGCGCTCGAACTTCGTGTTCGCCGTCGAGTACTTTGTTCAGGACCGCCTGAAGCTCGAGGACAGCGACTACAATTTCGAGCCGCTTTCCGGCCTGTATTGCTACCGCAATATCTGGATCGATGCGAACGGCGACGAGCAATCGCGTTGTACCGGTGCGATCATCAACCGGGCCCGTCGCGGCAACACGGTTGACGTGTACCGCACGCCGGGCACGACCAACTTCCCGGGCATCCTCCCGGTGGGCTGGTCCACGGGTGATACCAATGCACGCGAGAACAGGTCGTCCTACCTTGAAGGTCTGGATGACGTGATCCCGCAATCGCAGCGTTACTCGATCTTCATGACGGGCGACGTGGACCTCGAGCGCTCGTTCGCCGGTCTCGATGGCGTCAACGCTTTCTTCGAAGCGTCGCACACGAACAGCCAGGTCAACCAGCAGCAAGGCTTTGGTGGCCAGCTCTTCCCGACCGTGCCGGCTTCCAACCCGTTCAACCCGTTCGGTCTCGTGACCACGCCGATCCTGGCATGGCCGGGCGACCGTACCTATCAGGTTGAAGTCCAGCAGACCCGCCTGATCACCGGTCTTCGCGGCGATCTGGCTGGCTGGGGCTTCTCCAGCTGGGACTTCGAACTGTTTGCCGGTTACACCCGCTCCATCGGCTACTCCAGCCGTGGCGCGCTTGATGAAGATCGTCTGCGTCACTCGATCGCCACTTCGCGCATCGAAAACGGCCAGATTGTCTGCGGCACGAACACGCCTGCCGGCTTTGGCTTCATCGGCCCGGATCCGTGCGTTCCGGTGAACCTGTTTGCTGACAGCCTCTACCCGATTGACGGTGTTTCCGGCACCGCGTTCGCCACGCAGGAAGAGTTTGATTACCTGTACGTGAACCGTACCGTCACCACCCGCGTCGATCAGGCGATTGCTGGCGGCTTCGTGACCGGCCCGGTCATGCAGCTTCCTGCTGGTGACCTGTCGGTCGTGGCCGGTGTCGAATGGCGCCGTGACAGCCTGAACTCAGGCGTGGACGCTGTTGCCGCCCAAGGGCGCGCTGCCGGCTTCTTCGCTGACCGTCTCTCGGTCGGTGCCGTGAGCCTGTTCGAAGCCTATGCGGAAGCCTCCATCCCGATCATTTCCGGTCAGCCCTTCGTCGAAGATCTGTCGCTGGAACTGGCGGGCCGTCTTACCGACCACGAGTTCTATGGCCAGAACGGCACCTATTCTGCCCGCCTCGCCTATGCTCCGGTCAACTGGTTCACGTTCCGTGGCACGTACGGCACCTCGTTCCGTGCGCCGAACGCCCGTGAACTCTTCCTCGGCGGTCAGACTGGCTTCGTCGCTGGCACGGCCGACCCGTGTATCGTTCCGCTCGGCGCGCGTCAGCCCGATCCGAACGATCCGCTCGGCACGCCGATCTATGATGCCAACAACGATAACCGTAGCCCGCAGGTCATCGCGAACTGTCAGGCTGAAGGCGTGGATCCGTTCACGCTGGGTCTGGCCGGTTCTGCCTCGATCGAAGCCTTCCGTACGGGTAACCGGAACCTCGATCCGGAAACCTCGACGGCCTGGTCTCTGGGCTTCGTGGTCAACCAGCCCTGGTTTGACCAGTTCGATGCCAGCCTGAGCGTCAGCTACTTCAACATCAAGGTGGAAGACTCCATTGGTCTGCCGGGTGCTGCGTTCGGTCTCGCCCAGTGCTACAACTCGAACGACTTCCCGAACGATCCGTTCTGCGCCCGTCGCGTGCGTAACCCCAACACGGGCCTTCTGGTCTCGGTTGACAACACGCCGTTCAACGTCGCCCAGTCGGAGATCTCCGGTGTTGACCTCAATGGTCGCTTTGGCACCGATATCGACGTGTTCGGTGGCGTTCGTTTCGACCTGAGCACCGTCTGGACCTGGTCTGAGCAAATCCTCAACCAGACCACGCCGCAATCGGCTGTGACGGATGTTGTGGGCCGCTGGGGTAACCCGGAATGGCGCGGTAACGTGTCGGCCCGTGTGACCCGTGGTGACTGGTCGGCTTTCTGGCGCATGCGCTATATCGGTGCGCAGGCATCCCAGTACACCGACACGACGCCTGGTGCTGCCTTCCCGTATGGTCAGCGTCAACACCCGGCGTGTGGCGCTCTTGACGCAGCCCGCGGCTGTATCACGACCGACAATCCGGCAACGCCGTTCATCGACTTCTCGTCGTATGTGACGTCCGCGCCGGCCACCATCTACAACGACCTGTCGGTTACCTACTCGGCCGACACGTGGGTCCTGCGTGGTGGTGTGAACAACATCTTTGACGAGCCGCCGGCAATCGCCAGCGGTAACGCAGCCGGCGCTACGCTGGGTAACGGCAACGCCGTTCTCGGCTCTGGTTACGACCTGCTGGGCCGTACGTTCTTCGTGAACGTAACGAAGTCCTTCTAATACCTGACCGGCTCTCAAGCCGGGCAGTCTGGGCCCGCCTCCTCACGGAGGCGGGCCTTTTCTTTTGCGGCACGGGCGACGTCGCGCAAAAGAAAACGCCCGGTTTGCACCGGGCGTCATGTCACTTTGACCTCTGGCAGGTCTGGGTGTCACGCGGCCTGCATGGCCCGTTCCACTTCCGTGACGAGATCACGCAGGTGGAAAGGCTTGGAGAGCACCTTGGCCTCGCGCTGCGTGGTCAGGCCCGCATTGAGCGCCACAGCCGCAAAGCCTGTAATGAACATGATGCGCAGGGCAGGGTCGACCTCTGCCGCGCGGCGCGCCAGCTCGATCCCGTCCACCCCCGGCATCACGATATCGGTCAGCAAGAGCTCAAAGGCACCAGCCTGTGCGCCCAGCGCCTCCAGGCCCTCTTCGCCATCGGCAACGCTGGTTACCTCGTGCCCGGCGCGGGACAGCGCCTTGGCGAGAAAATCGCGCATCGAATCGTCGTCTTCAGCCAGCAATATCTTGGCCATGTGGTCATCCCCTCCGGTCTGAAACTATCCACCGCGAACCCGTTGTAACGCAAGGAGGTAAAATTCGGTTGAACGATCAGGTGCATGCGCAGTGCGACAGCGATTGACCCGGCGGGGTGCGTCGCCATGATGGTGCTATGACCAGCGCACAAGACTCGTTTCAACCGGTCGAGGTGATCCGGCCCCGTCAGGGCCGGTCGCGTTTCGTCTTTGCCTCTCCCCATTCGGGATCGGACTATCCTGCAGATTTTCTTGCACAATCGGCGTTGCCGCTGGCCATGTTGCGCCGGTCCGAGGATGCTCATGTCGATGCCCTGTTCGAGGCTGCACCCGAATGC
This sequence comes from uncultured Oceanicaulis sp., assembly GCA_964497275.1. Taxonomy (GTDB): domain Bacteria; phylum Pseudomonadota; class Alphaproteobacteria; order Caulobacterales; family Maricaulaceae; genus Glycocaulis. Next base: position 6,822 of record CAZCEG010000044.1, on the reverse strand, counting down.
GGCGCGCCGCTGGTGCGGGCGCTGTTTCCCCGCTCCCTGATCGACCCGAACCGCGCCGAGACCGAGCTTGATCCGGTCCTGTTCGGACCGCAGGCCCATGCCATTGCCGGCAAGGTGACACCGCGTGCTGCAGCAGGGCTGGGCCTGATTGCCCGCCTCGCCGGTGAGGGCGCGCTCATCTATGACGGCATGATCCCTCTGAGCGAGGCAGGTGAGCGGCTGAACCGCTATTACCGGCCCTACCATGCGGCGCTCTCGGCAGAGCTGGCGGCGGCGCGAACGGCGTTCGGCTCTTCGGTGCTGATCGACTGCCACTCCATGCCGTCAGCGAGTGCGCGCGGGGCCGATATCGTGCTCGGGGACCGGTTCGGCGCATCCTGTGCCCCTTCCATAACCGCCTCTGCCGAAAGGCTTTTTCGTGCCGAGGGGTTGAAGGTCGTCCGTAATCGTCCGTATGCAGGCGGGTTCACCACCGAGCACCATGGCTGCCCGGCGGAGGACCGTCACGCCTTGCAGATCGAGATCAACCGCGCCCTCTACATGCACGAGCGCACGCTGGAGCGGACGGTCAGCTTCGATGCCCTCAAGGCCAGCATCACCCGCGTGATCGCCCAGCTGGTCGGCACCGGCGCCGAAATGGTGCAGGCGGCTGAATAGCCAAATATCAATCAGGAGTTGTATTGTGTGCCGAATGGCAATAGAAAATGCCTGATCAGGTGAAGCAATACAACCGGAGATGATAGATGCAGGCCGATATCGATCGTCATGTCGGGGAGCGGCTGCGCCGCCGCCGCCGCCTCATGGGACTGACGCAGAAGGAGCTGGCCGAACGCGTCGGCATACGCTTCCAGCAAATCCACAAATATGAGACGGGAATCAACAGGATGACCGCCAGCCGGCTCTATGAGCTGGCGCAGGCGCTCGGCGCGCCGGTGGAACATTTCTATGAAGGGATCAACGGCAATGGAGCGGCTGCGAACGGGGGCGGTGATCTGATGTCGCGGCGGGAAACAGTAGAACTTGTAAGGGCTTACTACTGTCTGGGACGCGCGCCGCGCCAGCGCCTGCTGGAGCTGGCCAAGACCCTTCAGACCGCCCTTGACCGCCCGGACTGTACGCCCGATACCCGTCAGGCCTGAACGGGGCCGGAAGCGGGAATAGCGGCGTGGACAAGTGGCAGGACGATATCGCGCTTCTGGGCGCCTTGGCCGATGCTGCGCGGGCTGCGAGCCTGCCCCATTTCCGCAACGGCATCACGGCCAATAACAAGGCAAAACAAGGGTTTGACCCTGTTACCGCTGCCGACACGGCGGTCGAAGATGCCGTCCGTGCCCTGCTCGCCGAACACCGTCCCGAAGACGGCATTGTGGGGGAAGAGGGGGAGGATAAGTCCTCCCGCTCGGGCCGCCACTGGATCATCGATCCCATCGATGGCACACGCGCCTTTCTGACGGGCCTGCCGAGCTGGTGCGTGCTGATCGCGCTCGCTGACGAGACCGGCCCTGTGCTGTCGGTGATCGACCAACCCCATATAAAAGAACGGTTTTTCGGCCTCAGTGCGGGCGACACCCGCAGCGCCTGGCTGGAGCATGATGGCAGGGGCAAATCCCTTGCCACCCGTCAGGGCGCGAGCCTGAAGACGGCGCTCGGCGAGACGACAGACGCGTTTCTTTTCAAGGGGTTGGAGTGGGAGGCGTTTCAGGCTGTCCGTGCGCAGGCCCGGCTCTTCCGCTACGGGCTAGATGCCTATGGCTATGCGATGGTCGCGGCCGGAGGCCTTGATTTCGTTATGGAATCTGAACTGAAGGCCTGGGATGTCGCCGCCCTGATCCCTGTGGTCGAGGGCGCGGGCGGCGTGGTGACCGACTGGGCGGGCAATCGTCCGCAGGGCGGGGGGCAGATACTCGCCAGTGCGCATCCTGCGCTGCATGCCGAAATCCTGCCGCTTCTGGCCGCCGCGGCGCAGAAATCCTAGTACGCGGTCTATCCTCCACAATCTTGCCGGACAGACGCTAGCGCGCCTGGAGGATAATCTGCGCCGGGGCCTCGCCGAGCTCGATCCGCCCGCCGGCGCTCATCACCCGCCCGTCAAGGCGAAGGCTGAGCGTGTCGCCGATGGCGGTGAGCGCCACGCGCGTGCCATTTGCGCGGACAAGCCAGCCATCGGGCGCGGGATTGCCGAAGCGGAAAACCAGCTCTGTCCACCGCGGCGAGGCGAGATACATCACACCCGTACTACGCCGCTGGAAGGCATCGACTTCGGCTGCCATTTCAGAAAGCGCAGCAATCTCATAGGTTTGGACAAGAGGCAGCCGGGGGTGGACTTCCAGCCGGACGATTGGTGGGTTCAGATGCTCTTCAAGAAACAGGCGGGTCTGGCGCGTCACTATTCCCCTGTCATGGGTAGCCTCCGGCAGGGTGAGATAGCCCGCCTCATCCATTCCGATGGGGAGCAGCCTGCCATCTGGCATTTCCAGCCACAGGCCGGAGGCCTCCCGGCGTGAAGGCAGTTCGGAATCAAGGCGATAGGCGAGCTCAAAGCGCGCCTCGCCCGGCGCGAACATGTCGGTATAGCGCCGCCAGAGGGGCAGGAGCCGCTCGGCCGGAACCGGGGTCATCAGGGCAGGATCAGGGGCCTCAGCCTGATTGTCTGCGGCCAGATATCCGTCGGATAGCGCCAGTTCGGCAGCATAGGTCTGACCCCCCTCCAAAAACATATCGCAGGGGGTCAAAACACCTATGACCAGAATGCCACAGAGACGCAAAAGCCACGCTACGCGCGAAATCGGCTTTCGCGGTGCGGTTCCGGGGGAGAAGGGGGCGGATAAGGTTTTTGCGGTCATCGGCCAAGTCTGGCGCATCTGTTGCCGCTGCGCCACGGGGGGCGAAGCCGGAACTAACGCGCCCGCCGGCGGGCCCGCACCGCGACGCCAGACCAGCGGCGCGCCCACAGGATGAAGGCGCCCGCGGTGACAAACATCAGAAGGCCGTAGATCGCGGCAGGGACGGCGTAAGACACGCTGCCGAGCATCGAGACCGAGACCACGATGGCGAGCGTGGCGTTCTGAAGCCCGCATTCCAGTGTCAGGGCGATGCGCTGGCGCATCTTCAGTGACAACAGGCTTGCCGCCGCAAATGCCACCGCCATCGCGGCAATGTTGAGGGCGAGCGCAATGCCGCCCGCATCGATGAAGCGCTGGGCGAGCTCGTCGCGGTCGGCCACCAGAGTGGCAAGCACCACGGCGGTGAAGACCACGCCGGAGAGCAGGCGCGAATGGCGGTCGAGCACGTCAGCGATCTTCGGCGCGAACTGGCGGATCGCCATGCCGATGCCGACCGGCACGACGGTCAGAAGGAAGATGACGAGCCCCGTCGTGACGAGGCCGACCGAAGGCGCGTCCGGCCCCATGAAGAGGGCGAGCGCGATCATCAGCACCACCGGCACGGTGAACATGGAGGTGAGGCTCGTTAGCGCGGTCAGCGAGATCGACAGCGCCACATCCCCGCGCGCCATGTGGGTGAGCAGGTTGGAGGTCGTCCCGCCGGGGCACGCCGCCAGCAGCACTATGCCGACTTTGAGAACCGGCGGGGCGGGCAGGAAGGCCACGATCAGAATCGCCAGCACAGGCAGCGACACGTATTGCAATACCGCGCCGGCTATCAGCGCCTTGGGCTGGGTGAAGATGCGCCGGAAATCAGCCGGCGTGAGACCAACACCCAGCGCCAGCATGATGAAGGCGAGGGCGAGCGGTAAAAGTATCTGGCCGATAATGCTGTCCATGTCCGCACGCTAGACGGACCCGCACAGATTCGTCACCTGTCCTTGTGCAGGCCGTCGCGCCTTTGCCCGGTAAGGCCCGCCCGCCGCGCGCGGCGAGATGGTTTAGATTGTCTTCACGCACGCCGGACTATCTGGGGTCGATAGCCTGCCAGAGGAGTTCCGCTCATGCGCATCCGCACGAAAATCATAGCTGCCGTCGGGGTGATGAGTGTCGTCGCCGTCCTTCTGGCCGGTCTCGGCATTCAGAGCATGCAGGCCTATAACGCCCGCGTAGCCGCTTATGAGAATGCCGCGACGCGCGCCTATTACGGCGAGCATCTCAATCGTCTGGTCACGGCCGTGGTGATGGAAGCGCGCGGCATCTATGCCTCTGACACGACAAGCGAGGCGGCCCCGTTCGGCGAAGGCCTGGTGCGCAATCTGGACCGTATCGATGCGCTGCTTTCCGAATGGAGCGCGCTGGTGCCTGCCAGCGGCGAGGAGCGGGCCCTGTTTGAAGCGGTGGTTGCCCGCACGGCAGAGTTTCGCGCCTTCCGCAGCGAGACGGTGCGGCTGGCCGCGGCCGATCCCGCGCTCGCCAACGAGCAGGGCAATAACGAGGCGAACCGGTCCAACCGGCGCGCCTATCAAGGCGAGATTGACGCGGTGGTGGAGCGCGACCGCGCGCAGCTGACCGCCATCGAGGCCGAGCTTGCGCACTTCTACCAGTCCCGCTTCATCCTCTTAAGCGTCATCGCCGCCATCGGTGTTCTCAGCGGTCTTGCCTTTGCGCTTTACGTGGCGATCTTCCAGATCAGCCGTCCGCTGACAGGGGTGACGGGTGTTCTGGAACGCGTCGCGAGGGGCGAGCTGCAGGTGGAGGTGCCCGCCACGCGCTCGAACGACGAGATCGGCACGCTCTGGTCCACGGTTGGCGTGCTGCGCGATGCGCTGGGCGAGGCCGAACGCATGAAGGCCGAGCAGGCCGCCAGCGAGGAACGCCAGCGCGAGGCGCAGCGCCGCGCCATGATCGAGACGGCTGACCGGTTCGAGGCAGAGGTCGGCACTATGCTGGAAGATGTGTTTGCCGCTGCGCGCCGCGTCCATGAAGCCGCGACCACCGTCAACACCAATGCCCGCAGGACAACCGAAGAATCCAGCTCTGCCGCAGCGGCGTCTGAAGAGACGTCAGCCAATGTGGAATCGGTCGCGACGGCGTCTGAGGAGTTGTCCGCCTCGATCTCGGAAATTTCCCGCCAGATCTCCGAAGCCTCCTCCCTTATCGGCGAGGCGGTGGGGCAGGCGCGCGCCACCGACAGCGATGTGCGCACGCTTGCCAGCAATGCCGAAAAGGTGGGCGAGGTCGTCTCGCTCATCCAGGGCATCGCCGAGCAGACCAATCTGCTGGCGCTGAACGCCACCATTGAGGCGGCGCGCGCAGGCGAGGCGGGCAAGGGCTTTGCGGTCGTTGCCAGCGAGGTCAAGGCGCTGGCCGACCAGACGGCCAAGGCGACCGGCGATATCGAAGCGCAGATGGGCGCGATCCAGAGCGCAACCGGCGAAGCGGTCAAACGCATCGCCGATATCGTGAAGCGGATCGGGGATCTTGATGTGCTCGCGGGCGGGGTTGCGGCTTCTGCCGAGCAGCAGGGCGCGGCCACCAGCGATATCGCGCGCGCCATTCAGGAGGCCGCTGCAGGCGCTGGCCAGATCGCGGCCACGATCGAGGCGCTCAACCAGATTGCCTCTGGCAATACCGATGCCTCGGGCGCGCTGCTCGAGGCGTGCGATACGCTGAACCAGCGCTCAGACGAGCTGAAAAACCAGATGACGCGCTTCGTGGCAGGCATAAAGGCGGCGTAACGCCGCCTGCGCGTCAGAAGACAAACACAAAGGCGGCGACAAGACCCGCAATGCCCAGAACGACGCCCGCAATCAGCACCTTGCTGACCATGTGGCGCGGTGCACTTTCGGCCTGACGGGCTTCGGTCATATTTTTCTCAATCATGAATATAATCTCCTTTCCAAGACGGTGATTATAGGTCGATTGAGAATTAAATCCAAAAACGCCGCCTTGCGCGCCTCACACCGCCCTGCCCATGATCCAGTCGTCATAGACCTTGCCGCCGACATCGAAGCTGCGCTCGCCAATCGCTTCAAAGCCCATCCGGCCATAGAAGGCGAGCGCGCGGGCATTGCCCTTGTAGACCCCCAGAAGCAGCTGGCTGCGCCCGGTATCGCGGGCATGGGCAAGGGCTGTCTCCATCAGGCGGCGGCCAAGCCCCGACCCGTGCAGGCGCGAGAGCACATAGATGCGCTTGATCTCGATATCACCCGGCGCGACCGGGAAGGGCAGGTCGGGCTCTGTCAGATGCAGATAGCCCACAGGCGCTGCCCCCGGCGCCATCCCGGCAAGCCACAACCCTTGCGCCGGATCGGCCAGCGCCGCCTCATAGACGGCAGGTGTGTGTTTCGTGGCGCAGTGGCGGATGATGCCTGCCCCGTCGACCACGCCGGCATAGGATTCCAGAAAGCTTGCCGCGCCGATCAGCGCCAGCGCCTCGCCATCGCCGGGAACGGCCTTGCGGATCGTGATATCTGCCTTGCTCATGGCGATGAGCGATAGGGGGATAAGGGCCGTCATGGCAAGCCAGTCTTGCCATATTGTCACACGACATCACGGCTCGCAGGGGGTATGCTGCACAGCAGGATAAAAAAGCGCGCCCACCCCTCGCGCAGCTCGCAGCGGCTTCCTAAATGGACATTTCGCGCTTCGCACAAGCGGAGCGGGGAGCATCGCGAAACGGGACGGGGTTTGCCGCTTCGCGGTCTTCAAGGGAGGCCTGAGCTGATGAACGCCACGCAACTGGCAGCACTGTCGCCTGAAGGCGGCCTGTCGCGGTATCTCTCCGAGATCCGCAAATTCCCCATGCTGGAAAAGGATGAGGAATTCATGCTCGCCAAGCGCTGGGTCGAGCATCAGGACTCAGAAGCCGCCCACAAGCTTGTCACCTCGCACCTGCGCCTCGTGGCCAAGATCGCCATGGGCTATCGCGGCTATG
>CAZCEG010000043.1:5291-11132 GCA_964497275.1 uncultured Oceanicaulis sp. | reverse complement strand
GCCCTTGTGCCACAGCACAATTGGCCATGCCGGTAACGGCAAGGGCAAGCATGGCAAGGCTGGCAAGAAGCGCGCGCATGGCATATGACATAGCCCGATGCCTCCCGGCTCGCCAGTCACAAGCCGGTTACTCTGGCGATGGCCGCCAAAGAAAAGGGCGCGCAAGGTGTCCCCCGCGCGCCCTTCCCGGTCTTTCAGGCAATAAGGCCTAGAAGTTGAAGCGCAGGCCGCCGAACAGGGTGTAACCGAAGCGCTCGCGCTCATAGACGCGGCTACGGTCGCCGTCATAGCGGATGCCTTCGGAGTCCGTTAGATTCTTGGCCTCGAAGAAGACTTCAAACTGGTCGTTGACCTCGAAGGACGCCGTGAAGTCCAGCTGCGAACGGCCTTCCCAGTAGCGGTCAAACCGGCTGTCCTCGGCATTAAGCGAGTCCAGATAGTCTGAGCGGTCATTCCAGGACAGGCGCGCACTGAAGCGGTCCGTCTCGAAGAACAGCGCCACGTTATAGGTCTGGTCAGACTGCCCTTGCAGCGGGAATTTCGAACGCCCGCCCACGGTCCGGCCGATATCCATTTCGGAGTCCGTGAAGGTGGCATTGGCAAAGATGCCCGTATAGCTCAGCAGCCCGGGCAGGAAGCTAAAGGATTGCTGCCAGGTGAGTTCGACGCCGCGGATATAGCCGTCAGGAGCATTCTCGGCCTGGACGAAGGTCGCCGGCTGGCCCTCAAACACCTGGTCCGGGGTGCGCAGGGTGAACTCGTAATTCTCCAGGTCCTTGTAGAACGCGTTGATCGCGATCAGGCCCAGAGGCTGGATATAGTATTCCAGACCCGCATCGAAATTGTTCGCCAAGGTGGGGCGCAGGTCCGGATTGCCCCGGTTGACCGTCAGCGGCGGCGTGTCGCCGGCGCTCACGCGGGCCACCACATCGGGATAGTTCGGACGGGAGATGGCGCGGGTCAGGGCGAAACGGCCGATCAGGTTCTCGTTGAACTCGTGACGTACCGTGAGGTTCGGGAACCAGTTGGTGTAGTCACGGCTGTTGGACTCCGTCGTCACGGCGTTGGTGGAGGTGTTGAAGCGGTTGGCGGTGGAGCTGAACTCGGTGTGCTCCACACGCAGGCCGAAGGTCACGTCCGTGTTGGTCAGGGACACCCGGCTCATGCCGTAGGCGGCGTAGATATTCTCTTCAACCGTGTAGTCGCCTTCCACCGATTGCGAGAGGCGGCGGAAAGCCGGATTGCCGAACACCGTGCCGCGCATCGAGTTGAAATAGGCGTCGGCCAGACCTTCATCGATCTTGAAGCCCAGATTGTAGATGAAGTTCTGGGAGACCTCATTGGTCTGCAGCTGGGCCAGCGTCTGAGCCGGGCCGAAGGCCGCGGTGGTCGGGCTGCGCCAGCGCTCGTCATCGCGCTCGACCTCACGCCAGCGCAGGGCCGCGCCGAAGCGGTGCTCGGCGGTGTTGCCGAACAGCGAGCCGTCCCGGATCACATTGGCGCGCATCGCCCATTCGCGGGTGTCGTTGACCTCAAAGCGCTGGTCCAGACGACGGAAGCTGAAGGCGCCGAAATTCAGGTGCTCATTGGTCTGGAACAGGCTGATCGCCGGCTCGTCCGCGCTAGTGTAGTTATAGCTCACCGTCGGGCGCAGGCTGGAGCGGAACAGGAGCTGGTCGCGCTGGGGATAGGTCTGCTCGGACTCGTTGTAGGACACCTGATAGTCAAGCCGGGTGCGGCCAAAATCATGCTCACCGCCAGCCTGGATATTCCAGATCGTGTTGGTCACGGTGCGGTGACGCAGCTCTTTTTCGATGCGGGTATTGGTCCAAGTCGCCGTGGTGTTGGTGAAGCCCGGCTGCAGCGCGCCTGCGCTCAGGTCCAGGATCAGCTGGTTGCGGTATTCATCGTCCTCGAAACGCGACCAGTTGCCACGCACGAAGAAGCGGTTGGCGTCGTCCGGGCGGAATTCCAGCGCGCCGGTATAGGCCTGACGGGTGCGGCGGGTGTCATAGTCCTTCCAGACGAACTCGTCGACGAAGAACACGTCCTGGCCGCCCACGGTCGCCACGTCCCAGTTAGCTTCCATGTTGTCGACCTGACGGTCGGTGTACGAATAGCTGGCCGAGAAGAGCGCGCCAAAACGCTCATTGGGGCCAAACGTATTCGAGATCACGCCGGACAAGCGGTAGTCATTGGTCGAACCGATCTCGTTGATGCTGGCACCGCCCTGCAGGCGCAGGCTGAAACCACCGCGATCAAACGGCGAGCGGGTGACGAGATTGACCGAACCGGCAATGGAGTCGGCATCCTGGAACGGCAGGAGGGTCTTGGACACCTCGATGGCGTTGACCACGTCGGAGGGGATGGTGTCGAGATCCACAGCGCGCGTGGTCGCGTCCGGTGAAGCGATGGCCGCACCATCGACCGAGATGGCGGTGAACTCACTGGGCGCACCGCGCAGATTGATGAAGCGGCCTTCACCCTGGTCACGCGCCACGGCAAAGCCCGGCACGCGCTGCAGCGCTTCGGCGATATTGGCATCGGGGAAGCGGCCAATGGCGTCCGCCGATACGATATTGGTGGTGGCATCATTGGTGCGCTGCTGGTTGAGCGCACGTGCCGTGCCGTCAAGGATCGCGCCGGTGATGACGATCCGGTCCATGCCCGCGCCGGTATCGGCGAGCGTGAAGGTGATCACATTGGCTTCGGTCGCGGAGACGTTCACACCGCGCATGCCGGTCGGCAGGCCGAGATAGTTCACCTCCAGCTGAGCTTCGCCCGCCGGAAGAGACGGGAAGGCGAACTCGCCCTGACGGTCCGTCGCGGTCGTCAGACCGAGAGCCGGAACGGAGACGCGCGCGCCGGGCAGCGCATTGCCCCGCTCGTCAACGACGCGGCCCGTAAGCTGATGTTGAGCGAAGGCCTCTCCTGCGACGGCGGTGAAGCCCAAGGCGAGCACGAGGCTGGATACGCCCAGAAGGCGGTGATTGCGGATGGTCATGTGATGTGTCCCCTGAAAAACGACCGAACGCCGGGTGCGCATGCGCATCCGGACCGGGCAAGCGTTAGAGCGTGAAGAGGTGACAAACCGGTCACGGCGCCATGAACTGTTGGTGATGGTTTGGTGTCAGCGCGGTAACGGCGCGGTCTCGTTTTGTGACAGCCCGCCGGGGCCGCACGCGAAATCAGCAGCGCGTCATGACAGCGCCGGACGAATTGGATATGGTCCGCGCGCGTGTCCCCGTAGCTCAGCAGGATAGAGCATCAGATTCCTAATCTGGGGGCCACAGGTTCGAATCCTGTCGGGGACACCATGGCGGCCAAACTCCGCCTCTCGCGCAATATCAGGCCATCGACCCATTGCTCCTGCCGACATTACACGGCTAGGGTCGTGACCGGGCCGCCGACACGACCCGCGACGGAGGACGACATGACGGACACGCAGGCCTCGGCGCGCATTCTCCTCGTCGAGGACGATGATACCGACGCGGCGCTGTTTGCGCGCATGCTGTCACGTCACACGCCCGGCGCCTCGATTGACAGGGCCAGCAGCGGCGAGGCGGGCATGTCGGCACTGACCGGCGCAGGCCGGGACCGCCTGCCGGACTGCATCGTGCTGGATCTGCGCCTCCCAGGCGAAGACGGCATCTGGATGCTGGAGCGCCTGCTGGAGGACGCCCAGCTCAAAACCATTCCCGTCATCGTGTTTTCGGGCGATGTTTCGCGCCTCGGCCCGGCCTCAAGCCAGTATCCGAATGTGGCATCCAGCGTACGCAAGCCCCACAGCGTCGAAGAATATGAGGCGACCCTGCTGATCGTCGGCGCCATCGTGCGCGCGACGGTACTTGACGCTGCCTAGCCTGCCTGACGCATCCGCCCGGCCACATCGCCGATGGATTTCATCTCGGCCACTTTCTCGCGCAGGCGGCGCAGCTCCAGACCATGTACGTGCGCGGTGATAGCGTGCATGACGGCGTCCGCGAGGTGGCCCAGCAGACGCGTTTCCTCAACGGAGAACACCCGGGGGACGCGATCGAGCACGCATAACGTACCCAGCGCAAAGCCTTCCGGATCGATCAGCGGCGCACCGGCGTAGAAGCGCACCCACGGCTCTCCGGTAACAAGCGGATTATGGCAGAAGCGCAGATCGCGCGTGGCGTCTTCCACGATCATCGGCTCAAAGCCTTCAATCGTATGATTGCAGAACGAGATCGAGCGCGGCGTTTCCGTCAGGGGCAGCCCCATAACGGACTTGAACCACTGACGCTCCTCATCAACGAGCGAAATCAGCGCAATGGGCACGCGCAAGGCGAGCGCCGCTGCGCGCGTCAGAGCGTCAAATGCCGGATGGGGCGCCGTGTCGAGGATCGTGCAGGCCCGCAACGCCTCGATCCGGCGAGCTTCAAAACTCATGAATATGTCCACTGAACAGAGTCACTAAACCTACTATATCAGAATTCCTGCCAAAGCGTAAACGGGCCCTCACAGACGCTCTGGCTGCTTGCGGCGGGGCCGTCCGGCACTAGTGTGGTGGCTGAAACAACGGGAGGCAGGCATGGACCTGAGCGGCAAGATCGCCATCGTGACCGGCGGGGCGAGCGGTATTGGCAAGGCGGTGGCGCAGGCCCTGCAGGCACGCGGCGCGAAAATCGCCATCGCGGACCTTAATGGCGAGGCTGCCGCGCAAACCGGCAAGGCGCTTGGCGGATTTGGCGAAGGCGTCGATGTCGGCAATGAGGCCGCGCTCACGCGCTTCATCAACAAGGTGGAGCGCACGCTGGGCCCTGTCGATATTTACATCTCCAATGCCGGGCTTGGGGTTAGCGACGGGCCGGGCTGGGGCGCAGGCGATGCGCCCAACGCCGCCTGGGATGTGTGCTGGCAGGTCAATGTGATGGCCAGCGTGTTTGCCGCTCGCCATCTCGCCCGGAAAATCGCCGCGCGTCACGGCCATTTCGTGATCACGGCATCGGCGGCGGGCCTTCTCGCCCAGATCGGCGATGCGCCCTATTCCGCCACCAAGGCGGCTGCCGTGTCCTTTGCCGAGTGTCTGGCCATCACCCATGGCGATGAGGGCCTGAACGTGCACTGCCTGTGCCCGGAAGGGGTAAACACGCCTCTGGTGGCCGGCATTGAAGGCGGCGCGCAGGGGCTTGGTGGCTATATCGAGCCGGAAGAGGTGGCCGAAACCCTGCTAAGGGCGATGGAAGACAAGCGCTTCCTCGTTACCACCCATGCCAATACGCCCGGCTATGTCGCCCATAAAGGGCAGGACAGGGATCGCTGGGTTGGCGGCATGCGCAAGCTGCGCCGCATGCTGGTAGAGAAGCTCGGCCGCCCGATGTGATCAGAACTGCAGCCGGTAGCCGCCCGTATCGGTGATCAGCAGGCGCGCGCGTGACGGATCGGGCTCGATCTTCTGGCGCAGCCGGTAGACATGGGTTTCCAGCGTGTGGGTGTTGGCCTCGCGATGATAGCCCCACACCCTGTCGAGCAATTCCTCGCGCGCCACCGGCTTGCCGCCCGCCCGGTAGAGATATTTCAGAATACTGGTCTCTTTCTCGGTCAGGCGGATGCGTTTGCCCTCCTGCGTGACCAGCTGCTTGGTCGCGGGCGTGAAGGTGTAGGGCCCGACATTGAGCACGGCATCTTCGGAGGCCTCATGCCGGCGCAGCTGGGTGCGCACCCGCTCCAGCAGCACCCGGAAAGCGATGGGCTTGGCCAGAAAGTCGCTGGCACCGGACTGCAGCCCGCGCACATGGTCCTCATCTCCTGACTGGGCCGTCAGAAGGATGATCGGCACGGTCTCGCCTTCATCACGCAGCGCCTTGCAGGCAT
>CAZCEG010000043.1:0-5281 GCA_964497275.1 uncultured Oceanicaulis sp. | reverse complement strand
GAGGATCACAAGATCAGGGCTGTCGGCGCGCACGCGCTCCATGCCGGGCTTTGCGGCGTTGGCCGTGATGACCGTAAACCCGTCCTCAAATCCGAACTGCTCGGCCAGCGCCTCACGCAGATCATCGTCGTCATCGACGATCAGCAGGGTCTTTTCCACGGCCATGGGGAGGCTCCTTGAAACGGACATCCGGCAATCAGCGAGGCAAGATAGGGCGCACCGTGCGCCAGCGCCAATGCTATTGATGCATAACGCACTCTTGCCTCGCTCGCCCGCCCCGCGCAAAGCTCGGCCCATGAAGCTAATCGCCCATGCAGACGGCCGGTTCGAGACAGGCAGCGCCACCTTGCGCTGCGCGCTCGGCCGTTCCGGTGTCATTGCTGCTGCTGACAAGCGTGAGGGCGATGGCGCCAGCCCGGTCGGCGTGTGGACGGTAAGGCGCGCCTTGTGGCGGGCTGACCGGCTTGAAAGGCCGGTTACCAGCCTGCCGCTACAGTCGATCCAGAGCGATGATGGCTGGTGCGATGCGCCGCACGACCCTGCCTATAACCGGCCCGTGCGCCTGCCCTGGCCGGCCAGCCATGAGGTGATGACGCGCGAGGACGGGCTTTATGATGTGGTGGTCGTGCTGAGCCATAATGATGACCCGCCCGTGCCGGGGCTCGGCTCGGCCATCTTCCTGCATTGCGCCAGCCCGGACTACAAACCCACCGAAGGCTGCGTGGCCATTGCCCGCGAGGCGCTGGTGGATTTGCTAACGGGCCTTTCACGCACCAGCACGCTGGAAATCAGGGCCAAGGCCTTGCCAGTCTAGGCGAGCACTCACAGCACCAACGTTATTCCGCGCTGGCCTTCTGCCAGCTTTCGCGGGCCGTCAGCCGCTCCCAATAGGCAAGCACGGGCGCAGGCGCGTCTTTCAGCTGGCGGATGATCTTCAACAGGTAGAGCAGATAGCCGACCGAAATATCAGCTGCGGTGAAGCGGTCAGAGGCCAGCCAGTCGCGGCCCTCAAGACCGCGCGTGGCGATCAGCTGGAGGTGCTTGTCGACCTCCTTTTTCGCCCATTTGGCCATGCCCTCATTGCGCTGGGCCTCGGGCAGGAGGGTGGTGTGGGCAAGCAGCATGCTGACCGGCATCCCAAGCGAGCCTTCCGCATAGTGCAGCCATTCGAGATAGCGCGGGTAATCGGCTTCTGACGGGTCCACACGCAGCGGCGTCGGCCCGTAGCGATTGATCAGGTATTCCACGATCGCTACCGATTCCAGGATGACCGTGTCGCCGTCCTTGAGCGCCGGGATTTTCTGCAAAGGGTGGATCTTGCGGTATTCCTCGCCGCCCACATTGCCGCGGTCGAAAGCAACGCGCTCCAGCCGATAGTCCAGCCCCATCTCCTCCATCGCCCAGCGGGCGCGGATGGACCGGGTCATGGGGGCGTGGAACAGGATCAGGCTGGAATCGTGGCTCATGGAACTCTCCCCAAACAAGATTCATGCGTTTCAAGTTATTGGAATCCCTAGACTCAAAAAATTGAGTCATACACGCATCTTTACAGGCCCGCCGGAATCAGAGGTTGAGTCGAGTCCATTGCAACCTCTGATTCGAAAGGTGTTTAGCTATGCACTACTATGTAAACAAGAACGCCCAAAGCAACGGCGACCACGAAGTTCACGCCGAAACGTGCTCTTATCTCCCTGCCGCAACTAACCGCGAATATCTCGGCGACTTCGCTTCCTGCAAAGGAGCGGTCGATGAGGCGAAGCGTCGGGGTTACTCCAAAGCCGATGGTTGCTATTACTGTTCCCCCGATTGTCACAAAAGCTAAGCCCAGCCTCGCCTACGTATTCATAGAGTCGAAGAACTCGTCATTGGTCTTGGTCTCGCGCAGCTTGCCGAGCAGGAAGTCGATCGCGTCCTGCGGGCCCATCGGGTTGAGGATGCGGCGCAGCACATAGGTCTTGGCGAGATTCTTCTTGTCGACCAGAAGCTCTTCTTTCCGAGTGCCGGACTTGAGGATGTCGATGGCCGGGAAGACGCGCTTGTCGGCGACTTTGCGGTCAAGGACGATCTCGGAATTGCCCGTGCCCTTGAACTCCTCGAAGATCACCTCGTCCATGCGGCTGCCGGTATCGATCAGCGCGGTCGCGATGATGGTCAGCGAGCCACCTTCCTCGATATTGCGCGCCGCACCGAAGAAGCGTTTCGGGCGCTGCAGGGCGTTGGCGTCGACACCGCCGGTCAGCACCTTGCCGGAGCTTGGCACCACGGTGTTATAGGCGCGGCCAAGGCGCGTGATGGAATCCAGGAGGATCACCACATCGCGGCCATGCTCGACCAGGCGCTTGGCCTTCTCGATCACCATTTCGGCGACCTGCACGTGGCGCGTTGCCGGCTCGTCAAAGGTGGAGGCGATGACCTCACCCTTCACCGTGCGCTGCATGTCGGTCACTTCCTCCGGGCGCTCATCGATGAGCAGCACCATGAGGTAGCATTCGGGGTGATTGGTCTCGATCGCGTGGGCGATATTCTGCAGCACCATGGTTTTACCGGTGCGCGGCGGCGCGACGATCAGCGCGCGCTGGCCCTTGCCGAGCGGGGCGACAATGTCGATTACCCGGCCCGTCCGGTCCTTCTTGGTCGGATCGGGGTTCTCCATGATGAACCGGCTGTCAGGGTAAAGCGGCGTCAGGTTATCGAAGTGAACCTTGTGCTTGGCCTTGTCAGCAGGCTGGAAATTGATCGCGCTTACTTTCAGAAGCGCAAAATAGCGCTCGCCATCGCGCGGCGCGCGGATCTCGCCCTCGACCGTGTCGCCATTGCGCAGGCCGAATTTGCGGATCTGGCTGGGCGAGACATAGATGTCGTCCGGGCCGGCGAGGTAGTTGGATTCCGGCGCGCGCAGGAAGCCGAAACCGTCCTGCAGCACTTCCAGCGTGCCGCCACCGTGGATTTCCACGCCCTCTTCGGCCAGCGCCTTGAGGATAGCGAACATCATGCCCTGCTTGCGCAGCGAGGCGGCGTTCTCGATATCGAGGCTCTCGGCGAGCTGCAGAAGGTCGGCCGGGGATTTCTCCTTCAGCTCCTGCAGGGACATGCGGCGGCCATCAGGCGCGCGCGGCTCACGCTCGGGCGTGTTGTCCTCGATATCGTCAAAATCATTGTCGGTGTTCATGGTGTTCGTCTTTGCGGCGGGGAGGTAATGGGTCTGGTGAGGACGGCGTTCGGCATGGCGCCCCCGCAAGGACAAGGTCCTCAAGCGGGTGTGCTGGTTCCGCTTCCGCCTCGGTCAAGGCCCGTCTGGCACTTGCCAGTGGCGGAATGTCTGTGTCTTGTCTGGTGCGAAGCGCGGCCTCTTCGTGGGGCGCATCTTCACGAAGGAAAGGGGGGAAGCTGCCGACGGCGGTCAACTCTGTGTTAGCCGTGACACAAGCGCCCGCAGCCGTCAAGCGAAAGGCTTCAGTACGGCCAGCATTACGATGAGGATTGTCGCAATTGCTGGCACCTCATTCATGATCCGCCAGAAGCGTTCGGTGCGCGGACGCTCGCCTCTGGCAAAGCGCTTGGTGCTTGCCGCGTAAAATCCGTGAATGCCCGATAGCGCGATCACTAGGGCGAGCTTGCCATGAAACCAGCCCTGGCTCAGCAGCGCCGGATTGGTCGCGATCATCAGGCCGGCAAAGAGCCAGACTGCAATCAGGGCAGGCCCCATGATAATGCGGTTGAGGTTCTTTTCCTGCTTGAGGAGAGCCGTCTCCAGCTCGCCGCCCGCCACCGCGCCGTGATGATAGACGAACAGGCGCGGCAGGTAGAGCATGCCCGCCATCCAGAAGATGACAGCGACAATATGCAGGGCCTTGAAGACCTCATAGGCCGGTTGCAGCGCGTCCATCAGGCAGCCTCGGAAGTAGCCTCGTCTGAGCCCTTATAGCCTGCTTCGCGGCAGGGGCAGCGGCCAAATTGACCCGGACACAGCGGAACGCCTGAGGGCGGCTTGAGCCCTGTCGGCCCCTGCAGCGCATCGACGACGAGGCCGCAAAGCGCCTTGATGAAGCCGGGCGTGACCCCGAGCGCTGGCACGCGCGTATAGCCTGCCGCGCCATGCTCGTGCGCCACTTCAGCATATTCCTCATCCAGCTCTACCAGTGTCTCGATATGCTCGGACACAAAGGCGATAGGCGAGAGGATGATGTGCTTGCCTTCCTTGGCCGCTTCTTCCACCACGTCCTCGGTTGCCGGGCCGATCCATTTGAGCGGCCCGACCTTGGACTGGAAGCAGGTGATGTGATCGGTCAGTTCCGGCAGCAGGGCCGTTACCGCCTTCACCGTCTCCTGCACCTGCCACTGATAAGGATCGCCGCGTTTGATCGTGATCTCCGGCAGGCCGTGCGCAGAATGCAGCACGCGGGCATTCTCCGGCTTTCCGGCCTTTTCCCAAGCCTCCCGGATCAGCGCGGCATGGGCGGCGACAAAATCGGTCTCGCGCGGGAAACAGCAAATGGTGCGGGCCTCCCCACCCCCGGCATCGCGCCAGGCTTTTAGCGAGCTGCCAGAGGTAGTGGTTGAAAACTGCGGATAGAGCGGCAGGAGCACGACCTCGTCCGCGCCCCATGCCTTTACAGCCTTCACCGCCTCATCGGTGAAAGGATGCCAGTAGCGCATGGCCAGAAAGCAGCGGATCTCATCGTCCGGCAGGGCAGACTGTAGGGCCGCCGTCAGCGCATCTGCCTGCCTGGTGGTTTCCGGCACTATGGGAGAGCCGCCGCCCATCTTGGCGTATTCCTTGGCAACCTTAGGGCCCCGCGTACTTGATACCAGCCAAGCCAGCAGTGGCCGGATCGGCCAGGGCGCATAGATGATCGCCGGGTCGTTGAAGAGATTGCGCAGGAAGGGCTTTACGCTGTCCTGACCATCGGGGCCGCCGAGATTGAACAGGACGACAGCGATTTTCCGGGCCATTTAGCTACTCCGTCAGGACTGGTTACCGGGCGCGCTCAAGCCTTGCGGATAAGGGCCAGCAGCTCGGTCACGTGTTCAGGGGGCACATCGGGATTGATCCCGTGTCCAAGGTTGAACACATAGGGCCGCCCTGCCCATGCGTCGAGCAGGCGCTGCGTTTCGCTGCGAAGCGCTTCCCCGCCCGCCTTCAGCACGGCTGGATCAAGCTGGCCCTGTACCGGCATGTCGCGCGGCAGATTGGCGACGGCCCAGTCCGTATCAAGGCCATGATCGGTGTGTGGCCATTCGCCGCAAGAAAGTCGGCGTACTGGTTTGCCATAGCCGTGCC
>CAZCEG010000042.1:0-11241 GCA_964497275.1 uncultured Oceanicaulis sp. | reverse complement strand
CCGCCGCGTCCGAAGGATATGGGCCAGATCACCCGCTTCAGCGTCGCGAAACCTTGAAAGGGGGCGGCCCTTCCTGCGGTTTCGCTCCTCAAACCGGATAATCTGGCCGCATACCGCGCCTCAAACCCTTTATGAGTACAGACCCTAGGCCGCCTTCAGCGTCAGGATCGCCCACTCATCGATTATGTCCGTGTGCGTGACCACAAGCCCCGCCCCTGCATAGGCTTCGGCTACGGCCGGTATCTGGTCCTCCAGCAGACCTGAGAGGACGGCGCGGCCGTCAGTGGCGAGCCGCTCTGCCAGCGCGCGGGCCAGCACCTGCAGCGGGCCTGCCAGGATATTGGCAAAGATCAGGTCAAACGCCGCGCCCTCAAAGGCAGGGTGTTCAAACCCGTCAGCCACGATGGCCTCGATACGGTCGGCCACGCCGTTCTTGGCCGTGTTGATATCGGTCTCTGCCACCGCTTCGGGATCAATGTCACTCGCCAGCACGTCGGCATTGGGCCAGACCAGCGCCGCAGCAATGGCGAGCGCGCCCGTGCCGCAGCCCAGATCAAGCACGCGGGCAACTTTCAGCCCCTCGCGCTCCAGCCTGTCGCAGGCGATCAGGCAGCCCTTGGTGGTACCGTGATGACCCGTGCCGAAGGCGGGCCCTGCCTCGATCTCGATGCCCACCTCGCCGGATGCAAGCGTCCGCCGGGCATGCTCGCCATAGATGACGAAGCGCCCCGCCTTCACCTCCGGCAGCCCGGCCAGCGACAGGCGCACCCAGTCTTCTTCCGGCAGAGGCGCGAACTGGATTTCAGCGATGTCAGAGGTCAGACCGATCCGGGCAAGGAAGGCGTCCACATCAATCTGGCCGGCAAACAGCACGTCGAGCCGCCACACCTCCTCGCTGCCATCCTCGAAGAATGACCAGGACAGGGCGGGCCCCTCCTCCATGGCGCCAAGCGCCGCGTCGGCGGCCTTCATGGGCGCAGCAGGACCAATGGCAAGCAGGCGCCAGAGCGTGGACATGGCGTCGGAACCTCCAGAAGAACAGATACGCCTCCTTCATAGGGCCGAACGGCCCGTCATGCGAGCCGCTTTGCCTTCAGCCAGCGTTCACCTTGCGGGACGCAATTTGATCGTGGATTGGCTCCAGGGAGGTGCGCTCATGGCACGCGGAATTTCAAGATGGCCGGCTCTGACGGTGGTAACTGCCATCGCGCTGATACTCGGCGCCTGCGCCACGCAGGAAGGCTATCGCCAGCAGACGGCGCTTTATGTCGGCCAGAGCTCTGATCTTCTGATCGTTGAGCGCGGCTCGCCGGTGGCGCGCGACTATCTCTCCGATGGCTCTGAGGTCTGGACCTATTTCTTCTCCGAACATCGCCACGATCCGGGCGGCTATTACACCACGCCGCGCGAGCGCAGGGTGATCTGGCGTGACAGTCAGGGTCGCGAGCACGTCCGCATCGAGCAATATGAGGAAACGGTCTACACCCCGCCCCGCTCTTGGGTGGAGGAGTGCGAGACGCGTTTCGTGATCACGCCGGACGGCTTCGTGCGCGATTTCCGCTTTAACGGCGAAGCCTGCCGCGCGCCCGAGATTCAGTCGTAAGCCGGCGGGGGCGGAGCGATCAGCTCCGCCCGTCCGCCACGTGCTCGGCCGGGCCCGACGGCACGACACCTGTCGGGTTGATCATGTCATGGCTCTCGTAATAGTGCCGCTTGGCGTGATCGAGATTGAAGAGCTCGGCTACCCCCTCAATCGCATGCAGGCGGCGCGCGTAGGATGCCAGATACGGGAAGTCGGTCAGGCGCTTCAGATTGCATTTGAAATGGCCGTGATAGACCGGATCGAAGCGCACCAGCGTGGTGTATAGCCGCCAGTCAGCCTCCGTCACGGTGTCGCCGGTCAGGTATTGGCGGCCATCACTCAGAATGCCCTCCAGCCAGTCGAGGCTCTCGAACAACTCGGTTACGGCGGCCTCATAAGCTTCCTGCGAGGTGGCAAAGCCTGACTTGTAAACGCCGTTATTGACGGTGTCGTAGATGCGGGTGTTCAGCGCATCGATCTCGCTGCGCAGCGCCTGCGGGTAATAGTCGCCGGGTTTCGCACCCACGCCATCAAAGGCGGAATTGAACATGCGGATGATGTCCGCGCTTTCATTGGAGACGATGGTCCCGGTTTTCTTGTCCCAGAGGACGGGCACGGTTACGCGGCCAGAATATTCCGGCTCGGCCGCCGTATAGACCTGATGCATGAACTCGGCCTTGTTGATCGGGTCCGCGATCACGCCCGGGCCGTCCTTGAAGGTCCAGCCATTTTCCTTCATCAGCCAGTGCACGACCGAGACGGAGATCATCTCCTCCAGCCCCTTCAGGCGGCGGAAGATCAGCGTACGGTGCGCCCACGGACAGGCAAGCGACACATAGAGATGGTAGCGGCCGGGTTCTGCCTTGAAGCCGCCCTTGCCCGTCGGGCCGGGCTCGCCGTCAGCGGTAACCCAGTTGCGGAAAACGCTATCCCAGCGCTGGAACTTTCCGCCCGTGCTTTCCGTGTCATACCATTCGTCTTTCCAGACGCCATCAACGAGCCGGCCCATGGTCGGTCTCCTTCTTTTTCTGCGTGTCAGAACTGATTGCTGCGCGGCGTCAGAACCGGCCCATCTGGTAGTCCAGCATGGCCTGACGCACCTCGCCTTCCGTGTTCATCACGAAGGGCCCGCCCCATGCGATCGGTTCCCTGATCGGGTAACCGGCCGCCAGAATGGCGCGTGCGCCTTGCGGCCCTGCCTCGATGCGCACCGTGTCACCGGGGCCGAATACGCCCAGATGCGCTTCGGGCAAGGCGATGCCCGCCACGCTCACCGAACCGGAATGGACGGCAAGGATTGTGGTCTTTTCGGCTGATATCGGCTCTTCGAACACGCCGCCCGGCTCCATCACCAGCTCGGCATAGAAGGGCTCCACCGTGACGCCCTTTACCGGACCTTCCACGCCGGTGGAGGTACGGCCCGCGACGATCTTCGCCGTCACGCCGGGGCGCTCGTCGGCGGGCACGTCCGCGGCATCGTACTCCTGATAGCCGGCGGGTTTCATCTTCTCTGCGGCAGGCAGATTGATCCAGAGCTGGAAGCCGCTCATCAGACCATCTTCCTGCTCGGGCATTTCTGAATGGATGATGCCGCCAGCGGCCGTCATCCACTGCACGCCGCCCGGCTCGATCACGCCTTCATGGCCCTTATTGTCCTTGTGGCGCATGCGGCCCGCGACCATGTAGGTCACCGTTTCAAAGCCGCGATGCGGATGCTCCGGGAAGCCTGCCAGATAGTCGTTCGGATTGTCGGAGTGGAACTTGTCCAGCATCAGGAACGGGTCGAGCACCCGCAATTCGGGCGTACCCAGTAGACGCGTCATCTTCACGCCTGCCCCATCAGAAGCGGCCATGCCGCGCGTCACCTTTACCAGCGGACGATAGAAGCCTGCCATGAAACCGCCTCCGTCAAATAATTTTGCCATGCCACACATGGAGGCCGCGTCCCGCCATGTCGAGGCCAGGCGGGGCAGAGTTCTCTTTCCACAAGGGAAGCAATCGCAAAGCGGGCTTTCTGGCACGCGAGCGCGCCGCGGCGATGGACGCCGCCTGCAGGGCGCGCTAAGGCAGATAACAGAGACGGCAGCCGGGAAAGGCTAGGCAGGGCTGATGAGTGAAAGTTTCACGCTGGGTTGGGAAGAGTGGGCCTCATTCCCGGCTTTGGGCATTCCCGCGATCAAGGCAAAGGTCGATACCGGTGCGCGCACCTCTGCGCTGCACGCGATATCGGTCGAACCCTTCGGACCGGACAAGAATCCGCAAGTGCGCTTTGTCATCCATCCCATCCCCAGCGAGCCTGAGGTGGAGATTGTCTGCGCGGCCCCTGCCGTTGACCGGCGCGAAGTAACCTCGTCGAACGGGGAATCGGAACTGCGCTGGGTCATCGAGGCAATGGTGAAAGTCGGCACGCGCGAGTGGCCGATCGAACTGACGCTGACCAATCGCGAGACGATGAATTACCGTATGCTGCTGGGGCGCTCGGCCATCCGTGACGGCATCGTCGTCAATCCGGCCGTGTCCTACGTGCAGGGCAAGATCGGCTACAAGGTCTATGCCGACCATCCCCGCCAGAAGCCGGTAAGGCGTCCGCTCCGCATCGCCATCCTGACGCGCGAGCCGAACAATTACTCCTCCCGGCGCCTCAAGGCCGCCGCAGAGGCGCGCGGCCATGTCGCCGAGATGATCAATACCGCGCGCTGCTCGATGGGCATCAACACGCTCTCGCCCGCGATCTATTACGATGGCCGCCGCCTGCCGCGCTATGATGCGGTGATCCCGCGCATCGGCGCCTCCATGACCAATTACGGCATGGCTGTCATCCGCCAGTTCGCGATGACGGGCACCTATATACTCAATCCGGCTGCTGCCATCGGGGCGAGCCGCGACAAGCTCTACGCACACCAATTGCTGGCCCGCGCCGGTATCGGCATGCCGTCGACCGCCTTTGCCCACTCGCCCAAGGACACCAAGACGCTGATCGAGCTGGTGGGCGGTGCGCCGCTGGTCGTGAAGCTGCTGGAGAGCACGCAAGGGCGCGGCGTGGTTCTGGCTGACACGCGCAAGGCGGCCGAAAGCGTGATCGACGCCTTCCGGGGCCTCGATGCCAACTTCATCGTGCAGGAATTCGTCAAGGAAGCGGGCGGGGCCGACATTCGCTGCTTCGTCGTCGGCGGCAAGGTGGTCGCCGCGATGAAGCGTCAGGCGCAGGCCGACGAATTCCGCTCCAACCTGCATCGCGGCGGCAAGGCGGAAAACGTCAAGATTACCCCGGACGAACGCTCGGCAGCGGTGCGGGCGGCCAAAGCCATGGGCCTTGCCGTGGCCGGTGTTGATCTGCTCCGCTCCGATTCAGGCCCGAAAATCCTCGAGGTGAACTCCTCGCCGGGCCTTGAGGGCATTGAACGCACCAGCCAGAAGGACGTGGCGGGCATGATTATCGAGCATCTGGAAGGTCAGGTGCAGACGGTCAGCCTGCCCCGGCCCTCACGCCGCAAGAGCGCGCTGAAAGCTGCAGACGCGCCGGAACTGACCGACGTTGCGGCGATTGACGCCAGCGGCAAGAACTCCGCCGAATAGCAAAAGGCCCGCGCCACCGGAGTGGCGCGGGCCTGACATGCCGAACTCGCGGGGAGGGACTAGTTCGGCAGGATGACGGCGTCGATGACGTGGATCACGCCATTCGAAGCCGCGATGTCAGCGGTGATGACATTGGCACCATCAACGGTGATCGAACCATCGTCACCCACCACGATCGTGACTTCCGAACCTTGCAGCGTCGCCAGGTTATAGCTGCCCGGGGCCACGTCGCCCGAGGTGTAGCTGCCAGGCACCACGTGATAGGTCAGGACCGCCTGAAGCTGGGCCAGGTTTTCCGGCTGCAGCAGGGTTTCAACCGTACCGGCGGGGAGAGCCGCGAACGCTTCATCGGTCGGAGCGAAAACGGTGAATGGGCCTTCGCCTTTCAGCGCGTCAACAAGGTCGGCGGCCTGAACGGCGGCAACCAGCGTGTTGAAGTCATCAGCCGCGACAGCCGTGTCGACGATGTCGGAAGCGGTGCGGTGATGGTCGGCGAGAACCGGAGCAGCCAGAAGGGCAGCGGCAGCGGCGGTGGTGGAAATCATGGCAGTCAGGCGCATAGGGGAATTCTCCATTTCAGCTCTGATGCAAACGGCCGGGCGTCATGCCCGTGCCGCCAATACCATCGCGGTATTTGATATCGTATACGCGATACCCCAGAGGGCGGATCACACCGGTCAGAAAAAATTAATCTGTTGGCAGTGGGGGGGGCGATTTTCCGCGCCCCTTTGAGACACCGCCTGCAGCGGCTCCTCAGGATGAGGTGGCGCGCCCGGCCGTTCGGCCTTGCGTCCGATGACGGGGGCGGACTGGCGTCTCGGCGCGCAGCGCCGCACCCTGCTACGCCGGAGCGAAGCCCGGCCTGCCTCAGCGAAGGCTGGGGATGGGCTGAGCATAAGGAGGCTGGAGCGAGGGGAGGGAATCGAACCCCGAGGGCGCGCGTAAGCGCCCGTCAGAGCAAAAACGAGGGTTCGCTGGCATGATCAGGGAAACTGGAGCGGGTGAAGGGAATCGAACCCTCGTCGTAAGCTTGGGAAGCTTCTGCTCTACCATTGAGCTACACCCGCATATCCATTGATTTACGGGCAAGGCAGAGCCCACGCAAGGGGGCTGAGCGCGATGCGCACCGCAGGGCTGTAAACGGCCCGGCTTTACGCCTACATCTGAACTCAACCCTGCACCCGGAGGTCCCCATGGCCGAAGCCCTGTCCAAAGCGCCTGAAGGCGAAACGCTTAGCGAGGCCTATGCCCGCGTGGCGGAAGAGATCGCGGCCATCGTGGGGGGCGAGACGAGCGAGACAGCGCGCTTTGCCACAGCCGCCTGTGTGCTGGTGCAGAATTTCGCGCCGCGCTTTTTCTGGACGGGCTTCTACGTCGTCGACCCGCTAAAGCCGGATGAGCTGGTGGTCGGCCCGTATCAGGGAACACTTGGGTGCCTGCGCATCCCGTTCGGCAAGGGCGTATGCGGCGCGGCAGCGGCCAGCGGCGAGACGCAGCTCGTCCCGGATGTACACGCCTTTCCCGGCCACATAGCCTGCGACAGCCGCTCCAATTCGGAGATTGTCGTGCCGGTCTTCCGCAAGGATGGATCGCTAGCCGCCGTGCTGGACGTCGATTCTGAAAGCCTTGGCGCCTTCGGCCCCGAGGATCAGCAGGGCCTTGAGGCGATCTGCAGACTTCTGCTGACCGCTTAGCTCCAGCGATGAAACCCCGGACGCGCAGCGATCCGGGGCCTCTCTCCGCTTCGCCTGGAAGAGGTCCCGGATAGCCCGTCGGGCTTCCGGGAGTTCAGCGATATCGGTTCAGAAAATACCAAGGAACTTCTTGCGCTTGCGCGGCGCGGGTTCCGGCTCGGCGTCAGCCTGCATGGGTTCCTCGACCATCTGTACCTGTTCAACCGGCTGGGCTTCGGCCAGCCGGGCCGGTTCGGCTGCGTCACTGGTCAATGGCGGCGCCTCATGGGCCGCGGGCAGCGGCTCGGTTCGCATCACTGGCGCTTCGGGGGTGCAGATATCGGCATCGCAAAGGGAAGCGCCCAGCACGCCGGAAGACGTGACCGGCAGCGCTGAATACGGGCCGGAGGCATCAGCCAGGCCAAGAGCGGTGCGCACATTCACACGAAAGGCCCCGGCGCGGGTCTCGATGCGGTGACGGCGCTCCTGCTCTTCCCTCAGGCGCGAAAGGTCAGCCGGGCGCGGCGCACGCACGGCCATGGCGCTGTCGGTGCGGGCCTTGGCCAGGGCCGCGCGGGCCTCATCCAGATCAAGGCGGCGGGTATCATTGCTCATCGAACTACCTTTCCGCTGTCCCATCAGGCCTTGCGAGCATACCACTCAAGCCCGCCCGTCTGCGAGATCATCACCACATCCACATCACCGCCCACCCCTGTCTGGGTCATGTGCAGGCTGCTCTTGAGGATGTTGAGCTCGACAAGGGATTTGGCCGTCTCGGCGATCTGGCGCTTGCCGGAGGCTGCCACGACCTGAATGAACGGGCTGATGAACTCTTCCTGGCTGACGGCGTGGGCCGCGCGGATGAACTGCCCGGTCAGGGCCGGCAGGGCGCCGCGATGCAGCTTCTCCATCACCTCTCCAACGGCCTGCGGGCCGAGACCTGCCTCTTTCAGCGCCGCTTCGGCGGCAGCCTCGTTGGTGACGAGGTTCATGGAGATCATCATGTCGAACATGAGCGGATGGATGCCGCGCAGGAAGGCATGGGTCATGTCGGCCTGCGCGAAGGTGCGCACAAACGCGTTCGGCCCGTCATCGACGCCCACGGCCGTGGACTCGTCATGGGCCCGCTTCATCACGCCATCTACCAGGATGGAGGCATAGTGGTGGTCAAACACCGGGAAAATGTCATTGGAGCCAAACCCCGCAAAGACGAGGCCTGCGAACGGCTCCAGAAAGGCGGGCTTGGTCACGATCATGTAGGCAAAGTCGAACAGGCGCGCGCGCATGGACTCTTCCTGCCCGAACGCGCCCAGCGCCTCGGCGATGAGCCCGTCCAGTAACTCGCCATAGACCGCGTAGAAGCGCTCGCGCGTCAGCGCCTCATACACCGGCAGGTCCGGCCTTGCCTTGCCGCTATCATCATGGGCCAGATGCGCGCGGTAAAGCTCCAGCGCGGCCTCGAAGGCCTCGGCATCATCGCTGTAGCCGGCACCGGGATAGCTCGCCATGGCGCGCGCATGGTTCAGGAGGGTCAGGAAGGCGGCGCGCATGAGTTCCTCGAACTCCTCGAGCTCCTCGCGTTCCGGGAACAGCTTGCGATTGCCGTCAATGAAGGCAAAGAACGCCTTTGCACATTCCGACACCGTGTCGAAAGTGCTCGCGCCATGCTCCTTGCGGAAGGCATGGCCGATCTGCGACCAGGACCGGCCGAGCACATCGCCGCGCGAATAGACCATCAGCGCGACCGAGCCGTTGAGCGGCAATATCTTTTCCGCTTCCAGCGTGACAACCGGATCCGGCCCGCCGCCATAGGTCACCGCGCTGTCGGCAGCCAGCGCCACAGCCTGACGGTTCATGATCATGACTTCTGACGTCATCGGCCCATATTCCCCTCACGCTGGCCCTGTCGCGGCAGGGGTTTACCCCGCCTGACCCGGCCAGCTCACGGTCCCTCCGCTGCCCGCCCGGCAGCCCGTTAACGGAAGGTTACCGCGAAAAAAGCGGCACTGTTAAGGTGTGGCGGCGCAATTAACGCTGTTTATGCTCGAAACCGCGGCATGCAGGACACGCATTTCAACCGGAGCAGCCCCGCTGGAGATCAGTATGAGTGACGGACCACGCTGCTATTTTGCCTTCCGCAGCCCCTATTCCCGGCTTGGCCTGCACAAGCTTGCCGCGTCGGAAGCCGGGCGAAAGGTTCAGCTGATCGTCTTTACCGGCCCCGCAGGCGGAGCGCCGTTTGCCGATCCCGCAGCCAACCCCCACAAGCTGGCCTATTACCGTCAGGACGTGCTGCGCACGACGATGGCGATGCGGCTGCCACTGGCCCTGCCAAGCCCCTTCGACATCGATTTCACGGCGGCCAACCACGCCTTCGTCGCGGCGGACCGGCAAGGCAAAGGGCTTGCCTTCGCGCTGGCCGTGTCGGACGCGCGCTGGGGCGAAGGACGTAATGTGTCCGATATCGGCGTGCTGACCGATTGTGCGCAGGCTGCAGGCTGGGAAGGATATGACCTCCGCGCCATCGCCCATGACGAGACGATCTCGCAGACCCTGACGGATCAGCGCGCGCTGATCGAGGCCGATGGCGTGTTCGGCGTCCCCTTCCTTGTCGATGGCGCCGAGAAGTTCTGGGGTCAGGACCGCTTCGACATCTGGCTCGCCGCGCGCTAGCGCGCGCCCTCGCCTTCACCGCGCAGATGCCGGTCGAAGAAGGCCATCTGCGTTTTCAGCAAGTGGATCTGCAAGGGCGGCGGGCGGATACCGTGGCGCTCGCCCGGATAGGTCATCATCTCGAACAGCTCGCCGCGCTGCTGCAGCTCTGCAAACAGGCGCGTGGAGTGATCGAAGGTGACGTTGTCGTCCGCCATGCCGTGAATGATGAGGAGCGGCGTCTCATAGCCATCCAGATGCGCGAAGGCCGAGCCTGCCTCATACCCGTCGGCATTGTCCTGCGGGGTGGACATGTAGCGCTCGGTGTAATGGGTATCGTAGAGCGCCCAGTCGGTGACCGGCGCACCTGCGATCCCGGCGGCAAACCGTCCCGGCGCCTGCAAGGTGGTCATCAGCGTCATGTAGCCGCCATAGGACCAGCCCCACAGGCCCACGCGCTCACCATCCACTAAATCGCGCGCCTGCAGCCAGTCGAGGCCCGCCAGCTGGTCTTCCACCTCGAGGATGCCCATGCGCCGATGCAGCTCTGCCTCGAAGGCATGGCCCCGGTTCCACGTGCCGCGATTATCGACCTTGAAGAGCACATAGCCGGACTGGACGAGGATCTGGTCACGAAGCGACTGCCAGCCCTGGGTCACGGTTTGCACGTGCGGGCCGCCATAGACCTGCACGATGGCCGGGCAGGGTGTGGAGGCGGTGCAATGATCCGGGCGGTACATCTGCCAGTAGAGGTCCGTTACGCCATCAGCAGCCGTCAGCGTGCCGTATTCCGGCGTCACATGAGCTGCGAGATACGGCGCATAGGGGTGGCTCTCGTTCAGCGGGTTTTCCTCAACCCAAGCGATGCGCTCGCCCTCGATGGAGTAGAGCGCCGTATTGGGCGGGGTGGCGATATCGGAATACGTGCCGATAAAGCCTGAACCGCCCGAGCCCACCGTCACGCTCCAGCGGCCTTCCCCGGAGGTGATGCGCACAGGGTCACCGCCCTCAAGGCTCACCGCGTAGAGATGGCGCTCCAGCGGGCTTTCCATCCAGCCGGAAAACCAGACCTGCCCTGTCTCCTCATCCACCCCATCAAGACTGTCGATCACCCATTCGCCGGACGTGATCTCGCGCATGTCACCGTCCGCGCTGACATGGCGGATATGGCGGAAGCCGGACTGTTCGGAGAGGTAGAGCAGCCCCCCATCGGAGAGCGGGCGCAGCTCATGGGTGAGGTTGATCCAGCTGTCTGCGCGCTCGGTGATACGGCGCGCGCTGTTTTCCTCCCCCGTCACAGGGTTGAGAGCCAGCAGATCCCACTGCGTCTGCGCACGGTTCTGGCGCTGCACCCATAGCGTGCCGCCAGACTGGCTCCAGTTGACGCGGGCCAGATAGATATCGGTCTCAGCGCCCAAATCCATGTCGGTGACCTCGCCAGAGGCAAGATCAATCACATGCAGGGTGACAAGGGCGTTCGGCGTGCCGGCGCGCGGATAGCGCTGCTGCGACACGGACACCGCGTCAGCGGTAATGCCAAAGCGGTCCACGATCATGACGGGGGTTTCGTCCACGCGCGCCACCGCAATGCGGCTATCGTCGGGCGACCACCAATAGCCGGTATAGCGGCTCATTTCTTCCTGCGCGACGAACTCGGCCATGCCCCAGCTGATCGCGCCGCCGCCTTCGGTCGTCAGGGCGCGTTCCTCGCCGGTCGCCAGGTCGTGCACCCAGAGATTCTGCTCGCGGATAAAGGAC
>CAZCEG010000041.1:4431-11325 GCA_964497275.1 uncultured Oceanicaulis sp. | reverse complement strand
AACGCCCCGGAGCATCTCCGGGGCGTTTTTCGTTGTCCAGAGGAGAACTCCGGACAGACCGGCCCCAGCGCACGGGAGGGCTTTACGCCGCCGCTTGCATCGCGCAGCTGCTGGCTGACGGTGTAAAAATACGGGAAAGGCGGCGCTAAAACTGACGGCGAATAGGCCGAATGGCGCTCGCTCTGGTTCATCCCTCATTTTGTGTATAGTGGCCACTAACGGTATCTGCGCAGCGGGGTCCATCACAATGGATTTGATAGAGACTTCGCGCTTCAACACGCGCGGTATCAAGCCTTCAGGCCGGTTTGCCGCCTGGCGCGAAAATATTGGCGTCGTCTTTGACGTGAGCCCGCATGATACAAAGCCGCAGGAGCGCTTCTTCGCGCGCATCGACAGTTTTCTGCTTGATGGCATAGCGATCAATCATTGCCAGCTGGGGGCCCAGCAATTTGCAAGATCGCCCGAGCGGATAGCGCGCGACGGCATCGACCACTACCAGCTGCACGTGTTCCTGCGCGGGTCGGTAGAGATGATGTGCGGACAAAAGTCGCTCAGCGCAGGCAAGGGTGCCTTCGTCGTCCTCGACCACGCCGACACGTTCAGCTCAAAGACGACCGATTATGAAATACTGAATATCTTCATTCCGCGCCGGCGGCTGGCCCCCCTGCTGACGGCGCCCGATAGCGCCCATGGCCATGTTTTCGACGCCACGACCGGGGTGGGTCAGTTATTGCATGACTATATCGTGTCCCTGTGCCGCGTATCACGGGGTCTGAAGCTGGCAGATGCGCCAGCGGCCGCACAGGCTCTTGTCGATCTGGCAGCTCTCGCGATGAATGCAACCCGCATTGACGAGCCGCGCCCCCCGCAGATCGTCGACCATGCGCTGCTTTTCAAGGCACAGGTATTCATCAAGGATAATCTGACAATGCCCGCGCTGGGCCCCCAGATGGTGGCTCAGGCCGTGGGTGTATCGCGGGCCCGGCTCTACCGCCTCTTCGAGCCCTGTGGCGGCGTTGCGGCCTATATACGCGAAATGCGTCTGCGTCGGGCGTTTACCGATATTGCTTCGCCCTCCCATCTCCATCGCCGGATCACCGATATTGCTTACGGATGGGGCTTTTCCGATGCGGCCCATTTCTCGCGTTGTTTCCGGTCGCGTTTTGGCGTCAGCCCCTCGGATATTCGCGCCGAGGCCGCTGTCGAGCGTGCCGCGAGTGTGCGTGTCAACGCAGAGTTCGGGGACACCAAATATGCCTTCTGGATTGCCAGTATCGCCTGAGATTCGGGACCGTATCCACGATGCGGTAACGAGGCGCTCAGGGCCGTATCCCGGGCGTACGCCGCGCCTCAGCGTGTGCCGGTTGCAGGTTTGCTGGCAGGGCGCTCATCGTCTGTTTCCAGCCAGATGAGGTCTGCCGGATCGCCGGGGGCGACGTATTCGAGCGGCAGGCCCAGGAGGATCTGGCGGATGCGCTCGATATCGAAGGCCTGACAGGCGTCGCGCAGCTCGTCCAGTACCGGTTCCAGGGCACTCCATGCAATCGAGCTCACCTGCTCGCTGCCAATGCGCGGATGGCGCGTTGGCTGGCCTGTGGAGGAGGCCAGCGGCTCTTCATACATCTTTTCTGCATGGCGCAGGCCCGTGAACACGATCTCGATATCACCTGCCTCCTCGCCGCTCTCCCCCTTGATATAGGGTTTGAGGCCCGAGAGCCGGATGATGCGCCGCGCCAGGTCCAGCACCTTCATCGGCTCGCCCATATCCAGCACGAACACCTCACCGCCCCTGGCCAGAGCGCTCGCCTGCAGGACCAGCTGCGCTGCCTCCTTGATGGTCATGAAGTAGCGCGTGATCTCGCGGTCGGTGACGGTTACCGGGCCACCGGCTGCGATCTGGCGCCGGAAGAGGGGCACGACCGAACCGGACGATTCCAGCACATTGCCAAAGCGCACCATGGTGAAGACCGTCCTGTCCTGCGTGACGGCGAGCGACTGGCACACGAGCTCGGCGAGCCGCTTGCTGGCCCCCATGATGCTGGTTGGACGCACGGCCTTGTCGGTGGAGACGAGCGTGAACACCTTCACGCCGGTCCGCACCGCGGCACGCGCCATGGTGAGCGTGCCGAACGTATTGTTACGCAGGCCCTCAACCACGTTCTGCTCTACCAGCGGAACATGCTTGTAGGCGGCGGCATGATAGACCGCATCCACCCGCATGCGTGTCAGGATCGTGTCCATGCGGGTTTCATGCTGCACCGAGGAGAGCAGCGGAATGATATCGGTATCAACGCCAAGCCGCGTCTGCAGCGCCGCCAGCTCGCGTTCGATGGCATAGAGCGCAAATTCCGACTGTTCGATCAGCACCAGCCGCCGCGGCTTCTGCACGAGGATCTGGCGGCACAGCTCGCTGCCAATGGTTCCGCCCGCGCCCGTCACCATCACGCATTTGCCGGTGATGTTCGCACTGATCAGCTCAGGGTCGGGCGGCACCGGCTCGCGGTCGAGAAGGTCATCAGGCGCCACCTGCTGGATTTCCGTCACGCTGGCGCGGCCCGACACCACATCGAGCATGCTGGGAATCGTCTGGACGCGCACTTTCAGCGGTTCAAGGCTCGCCAGGATACGCTTGCGCTGCGTCAGGGTGGCGCTGGGGATCGCCAGCAGCACCATCTTGGCCTTCGTGTTGCGGATAAGGGTCGGCAGGGCGCTCGGCGGGTGTACGTCAAGGCCATTGATATGGCGGCCGTGCAGCGCAGGATCATCATCGACAAACGCGATCGGGAGATAGTCTGCCGCCTGGTGCAGGGACATCGCGACCTGACGGCCGCCGCCCCCTGCGCCGTAGATGATGACGCGCGATTTCTGCAAGGCCTGACGCTGCAGGAAGAGCGTGCGAAGCAGCAGGCGTGGTCCGCTCATCAGGCCAATCAGCAGGAAGACATAGATGAAGGGGACCGAGCGCGGCAGGCCCAGCGAGAAGATGAGGGTTGATGCCAGCATTACGCCGCCGGATACGGCTGCGCCAAGGCAGATGATCCGCAATATCTCCAGCCCCGAAAACCGGATCACGGCCCGGTAGAGACCCAGGCGCCAGAAGGCGATCATCGAGAGGGGCGCCGTAATCGCGAGCGCCACCCAGATACCGGGCAGGGGCAGGAAGGCGAGGCTTTCCACGCGCAGGAACAGCGCCGCAATGTAGGCGACGAATATCGCGCCTGTATCCACACCCAGCTTCACAGCCTGCTTCAGCGGCAGTGGAAGGCGGAACAGGGATTCGAGGCTTCTGATCAGCACCATCGTCAACGGACCCTGACCTCACCTCTCGCGGCGGATGTGTAGGCAATTGTCATCGTGGCGCCTTTTCAATCTGCCGTCGAATTTGCGCTATCGTTCATAATAACTGCGATACCACGACACGAAACGCGAAATACCGTCTCGCAAGTCGGTTTTTGGCCGATAGCCGGTCAGGTTCTGCAGGAGGGAACAGTCCGCCCACGTTGTAGGCACATCGCCTGCCTGCATGTCCATGTAGTTGCGGCTGGCCGTCAGCCCGAGCTCGGCTTCGATCGCGGCGACGAAGTCCATCAGCCGGACCTTGGTGGAGTTGCCGATATTCACGATGCGGCAGGGAGCAACGGGGCTTAGCGAGTCGCCCTCGATTGTGCCGCGGCCTTCAGACGGTGGCGGCGGCGGCACATCCATCAACAGGCGGATGGCGCGTACCAGATCGTCGATATAGGTGAAGTCACGGTACATGTTGCCGTGATTATAGACATCGATAGGCCGGCCATCGAGGATCGCATCGACAAACTTGTATAGCGCCAGATCTGGCCGTCCCCATGGGCCGTACACCGTGAAAAAGCGGAACAGCGTGGTCGGTATGCCCCAGAGATGGGCGTATGCATGACCCATCGATTCATTGGCTTTCTTGGTCGCGGCGTAAATCGTCAGCTGCGTGTCGGCCTTGTCGTTCTCCCCGAAGGGCATGTCCTCATTGGCGCCATACACCGATGAGGTCGACGCCATCAGGAGGTGGGAGACTTTGATCTCGCGCGCGGCTTCCATGACGTTGAACGTGCCCACCACATTGGAGTCGATATAGGCGCGCGGATTTTCAAGGCTGTAGCGAACGCCCGCCTGCGCGGCGAGGTGGATAATGATGTCAGGCGCGAAGGCTTTTGCTGCCGCCATCAGCGTTTCGGCGTCTTCCAGCATCGCCTCTGTTGCGGTGAAGCCCTGTGTCTGATGCAGCATGGCGTGACGGCGCTGTTTCAGCTGCACGTCATAGTAATCGGTCAGCCCGTCATACCCGTGGACAATGAACCCTTCGTCCAGCAGCAGCCGGGCAAGATGGTATCCGATAAAGCCAGCCGTGCCAGTGATAAAGACGCGCTGCATGCGTATGTGTCCGTCCTTCCGCCTGCTGAATGTTTCCGCACAATCGATGATCGTCCAGACCTAGCACCTTATGTTTATTCGTGTGTGGTTGCGATGCAGATAACGCCGGTGCAATACAGGGCCTCGCCAGCTAGGCTGACCGGTCGTCGGACAGGTGGCCCGCCTTGCGCGCGCGGCGATAGAAGGAGCGGTCGCCTGTGTCATTCTATGAAGACCACATCCTGCCCCATGTCGTGACCGAAGCGTGCGGATGCGGGCAGATCATGAAAAAGCGCAGCCAGATCGTGCCTGAGGCCTCTGGCGCTGTGCTGGAAGTGGGGTTCGGGGCGGGGCCGAACCTGCAATTTTATGATCCGGCGCGCGTGACGAAGCTCTATGCGCTGGAGCCGTCCGCCGGCATGCGGCGCAAGGCGGCAGACGCCATTGCCAGTGCGCCTGTACCGGTAGAGGTGCTGGATGCGCCGGGCGAAGCGGTTCCGCTGGACAGCGCCAGCGTGGACAGCGTGATCCTCACCTTTGCCGCCTGCACCATCCCTGATGTGGCCTCAGCGATGGCGGAAATGGGGCGGGTGCTCAAACCCGGCGGGCAGGTGCTGTTTGCCGAACATGGCGCATCGCCTGATGCAGGGATTGCCCGCTGGCAGGGCCGGATCGAGCCGGTCTGGAAGGTGCTGGCGGGCGGGTGCCATCTGACGCGCCGTCCCGACGCTCTGCTGCAGGCCGCCGGTTTCGAGATGGAGCGGATGGAGACCGGCTATATCCCGCGCACGCCGAAGATTGCCGGTTTTGTCTATTCGGGCCGGGCCCTTCGCCCAGCCTGAGGCCAATGCCTTGCTTTTGCCTTCAAAGCCCGCCATACACCGCCGCAGCGCATAAGCCCCGCGCGCGTAGAAGGGAGCGTCTCAACGCTCTGCAAGCGCGGCTTTACCGGACAGGTGACGGATTTTCCTCACCAGACATCCGGGCGTGAGATGCAAGACCTGCCAGAGTGGCAGGCCCATCTCCTGACCGGCGGCTGATCTGCGCAGTTGTCAAAAATTATAACTCCCCTCCCGGGTAGACGCTGAGGCGCGCCCGGACGAAAGGTATTGATATGACTAAGTTTTCTGAACTTGGCCTCGCCGCGCCCGTACAAAAGGCCGTCGCGGGTGAAGGCTATGAAACCCCGACCCCCATTCAGGTGCGCGCCATTCCGCCGCTGCTGCAGGGCAAGGACGTTGTGGGCATCGCCCAGACCGGCACCGGCAAGACGGCAGCTTTCGTGCTGCCTATCCTGACGCGCCTTCTGGAAGAGAAAAAGCAGGCCCCCGGCCTCTCCTGCCGCTGCCTGATCCTGGCGCCGACGCGCGAGCTGGCGGCCCAGATTGGCGAATCCATCGCCGTTTATGGCCAGCATACGGGCCTCTCCCATGCGGTCGTCTTTGGCGGCGTGAAGCATGGTCCGCAAGTGCGCGCTCTGGCGCGCGGCCTCGACATTCTCGTAGCGACGCCCGGCCGTCTGCTGGACCACGTGGCTGACCGTAAGGCGCGCCTCGATCTCACCTCGCTGGTCGTGCTCGACGAAGCTGACCAGATGCTCGATCTCGGCTTCATGCCTGCCTTGCGCAAGATTCTGCAGATGGTTGGCAAACCCCGCCAGACGGTGATGTTCTCGGCCACCATGCCCCCGCCCATCCGCGCTCTGGCAGACGACTTCCTGCGTGACCCTGTCACCGTGGCCGTTGCCAATCAGGCAAAGCCGGTGGAGCGCATCGAGCAGGGCGTGATGTATGTCGGAACGGCTGAGAAACGTCAGGCCCTGATCGATCTCATGGCGCCGGAAGCCAAGAAGAGCACCATTATCTTCACCCGCACCAAGCGCGGTGCGGACAAGGTAGCCCAGCTTTTGGTCGAATACGGCCAAAAGGCGGCTGCCATTCACGGCAACAAGAGCCAGAACCAGCGCGAGAAGGCGCTGGCCGCCTTCAAATCCGGTGAGATGCGGGTGCTGGTGGCGACCGATATCGCCGCGCGCGGCCTTGATATCGATGGCGTCGAGCTGGTGGTGAATTTCGAGCTGCCGAACGTGCCGGAATCCTACGTTCACCGTATCGGCCGCACCGCGCGCGCTGGTGCCGCCGGCCGGGCGGTTGCCCTCGTGGCGCCCGACGAGCGCGGGCTTCTGATGGATATCGAGAAGCTGACGGGTCTGAAGATTCGCGGGCTGAACGATGCCCCGCCTCTGGGCACAGGCCCGATCCGTCCGGTGCAGAAACAGCGCGGCCAGGGCGGTGGTGGCGGTGGCCAGCGCCGGGGCGGTCAAGGTGGCGGCAGTCATCGCGGCCAGCAGAATAATGCCGGTGGCGGGCAGGGCGGTGGCCAGAAGCGCTCGCGCAATAATCGCCGCCGCAAACCCGGTGGCGCTCAAGGCGGTCAGCGTCAGAGCGCCTAAGGCGGCTGACCGGACTTTTCCCTCGTCCTTCGAGACGTTCGCTTCGCTCACCCTCAGGATGA
>CAZCEG010000041.1:1064-4421 GCA_964497275.1 uncultured Oceanicaulis sp. | reverse complement strand
GGATGAGGGGAAAAGCAAACCCAAAGCCCTCATCCTGAGGAGGCCTGAAAGGCCGTCTCGAAGGACGAGGGCTAACCCCGCTTCAGCGGCGTCATGTCGAAGTGGAGCACCTCTTCGCGCGCGCCGAGCTTGGTATAGAGGGCTATGGCAGGCGGATCGACATGGTCTGCCTGCACATAGACCACCCACGCCCCCACATCATGGGCGATGCGGCGCGTCTCGTTGACCAGCGCCTCGCCGATGCCCTTGCGGCGGTGAGCCTCGTCCACGGCAAGGTCATAGATGTAGATTTCGCTGCGCTCCTGCTCGTACTTCACCAGTACGTAAGCGGCGAGCGCGCCGACAAGCTCGCCCGCTTCCAGCGCTGCGAGTGCGATAAAGTTGGGGTCGGCCAGCAGACGGTCGCGATAACCCGCAGAAGGCATCGCGCCGGTATAGGTGTCCGGTTCCTCGAAGACCTTGCCAAACAGGGTCAGCCATTCGGCAAAGCGGGTATCAGCACCATTGGTGAGCCGGATGATCTCCATAGCGCTACTCCAGACCTACTCCGCTGCCGTGCGGATGGCTTCAGGGCTCGGCGCTGCAGCACGCACCGCAGGGTCCACATGGCCCTCGAACTTCTCGAAATTGGCGATGAACATGTCAGCGAGTTTCAGCGCCTGCGCGTCATAGGCCGCCGCATCGTTCCAGGTCTGGCGCGGATCGAGAATGGCCGGATCGACGTTCGGCACGGAGACAGGCACATCAAAGCCGAAGACCGGATCCTTGCGGAACTGCGCCGCCGAGAGCGAACCATCCAGCGCCGCATTCAAAAGCGAGCGCGTTGCCCGGATCGGCATGCGATGGCCGACGCCGTACGCACCGCCCGTCCAGCCGGTATTGACCAGCCAGCACTGCACGCCGTGCCGCGCGATCAGCTCGCGCAAGAGATTGCCGTATTCAGTGGGGTGGCGCGGCATGAAGGGCGCGCCAAAGCAGGTGGAGAAGGTGGCCGATGGCTCGGTCACGCCCTTCTCGGTGCCAGCGACCTTGGCCGTATAGCCGGAAAGGAAGTGATACATGGCCTGCGCCGGGGTCAGCCGGGCGATGGGCGGCATCACGCCGAACGCATCACAGGTCAGCATAACCAAAGTGGAGGGATGCCCGCAAATGTTCTTGTCGCAGGCATTCGGAATGTAGTGCAGCGGATAGGCGCCGCGCGAGTTTTCCGCCAGCGTCGCGTCATCAAGGTCCAGCGCACGCGTCGCCGGGTCCATCACCACGTTTTCCAGCACCGTGCCCCACATGGCGGTGGTGGCGTAAATGTCCGGCTCTGCCTCTTTCGACAGGCGGATCATCTTGGCATAGCAGCCGCCCTCGAAATTGAAGAGGCCGCTTTCCGACCAGCCATGCTCGTCATCGCCGATCAGCTTGCGCTTCGGGTCGGCCGAGAGCGTGGTCTTGCCTGTGCCCGAAAGGCCGAAGAACAGGGCGCTATCGCCCTTCTCGCCGACATTGACCGAGCAGTGCATCGGCATGACGTGTTTTTCAGGCAGCAGATAGTTGAGGATGGAGAAGACCGACTTCTTGGTCTCGCCCGCATAGGACGTGCCACCAATCAGCACGAGCTTCTGCGTGAAATTGATCGCGATGACGGTTTCGGACCGGCAGCCATGGCGCGCAGGATCGGCCTTGAAGCTCGGCAGGTTGATGATGGTGAAGTCCGAGGCGAACTCTTTCAGCTCTGACGCATCGGGACGGCGCAGCAGATGGCGGATGAAGAGCGAATGCCAGGCAAGCTCCGTCACCACGCGCACGCTCAGGCGATGGGTCTTGTCCGCGCCGCCAAACAGCTCCTGAACGAAGAGCTCGCGGTCTTCCATGTGCGCGCGCATGTCGGCCCACAGGGCATCGAAATGCTCCGGGCTCATCGCGGCGTTGAAATCCCACCAGATCGTGTTTTCGGTATTGGCGTCGCGCACGGTGAACTTGTCGCGCGCGGAGCGGCCGGTGTGCTGGCCCGTCTCCACCACCAGTGCGCCGCCCTTGGCTACGCGTCCTTCGCCACGCCGGATGGCTTCCTCATAGAGGGCCGGTTCCAGCCAGTTGATATTGAGCTTGCCCTGACGGGTAATGCCCAGATCCCGCAGATCGCGGATCGGCGCTAGGTCAGCCATGATATCTCCCTGATGACCGGCCCGCTTTGCGGGGCCTTGTCCTGACGCCCTTTTAGACCTTTCCCCTTCCGTCCGCCAAGGCCGGGATGACAGGATCAGCGCAAGTGTGACATCGTTGCCCTTGATGATCATGGGGGGCGAGTGTGGTGCGGGAAGCGATCGCAAGGGGTATCTGGGCGGCCATTCTGGGTGCGGCGCTTATCGGCCACGCCCATGCGCAGGAGGGGGAAAGAGCGATGCTGACTGCCATTGAGGCTGACCGGTTTGCCCGCCTTGCGCTGGCCTGTGTCCACCGCGAATACCCCAACAAGATCGCCCATGTGCTCAATAGCGATGCAGATGTTCTGCCACCGCGCGCGCTGACGCCGATCTTCTATGGCTGCTATGACTGGCACTCGGCGGTGCACGGCCACTGGCTGCTGGTGCGCCTGCTCCGGCTCTTCCCCGATGCGCCCTTTGCAGCAGAGGCCCGCGAAGTGCTGAGCATCAGCTTCACCGATGAGGCTGCGGCCATCGAGGCTGTCTATATGGCGGGCGAGGGGCGGGCCTCGTTCGAGCGCCCTTATGGCCTTGCCTGGCTCTTCCAGCTGACGGCAGAGCTGCGCAGCTGGGATGATCCGCAAGGACAGGCCTGGGCGCGCACCCTGCAGCCGCTGGAGGATGTGGCCGTCGGCCGCTTCCTCGACTGGCTTCCCAACCTTGTCTATCCGGTGCGCTCGGGCACGCATAACCAGACCGCCTTCGGCTTTGCCCTCACGCTAGACTGGGCGCGCCAGACCGGCCAAGACGCGCTGGAAGCGCTACTGGTGGAAAAGACGCTCGGCTTTCATCAGGGCGATGTGAACTGCCCGCTCGCCTATGAGCCCTCCGGCGAGGATTTCCTGTCGCCCTGCCTGATGCAGGCCGACCTGATGCGCAGGGTGATGAGCCGGGAGGCATTCTCCGGCTGGCTTTCCGCCTTCATGCCGCAAATCCCCGAAGATGGCAGCGCGGACTGGCTGGCACCCGGCGTGGTGCTTGATCCGACCGACGGCAAGCTCGTCCACCTTGATGGCTTCAACCTGTCACGGGCATGGAATCTTGAAGCCATCGCCGCGCGCCTGCCCGAAGGCGATGCGCGTATCCCCTCCCTGCTGGCGGCGGCGCAGGAACATCGCGAGACGGGCCTCGCTGCGGTCTCTGATGCGCATTATGAGGGCAG
>CAZCEG010000041.1:0-1054 GCA_964497275.1 uncultured Oceanicaulis sp. | reverse complement strand
GGGCAGTCACTGGCTGGCGAGCTTTGCGGTCTATCTCGTTACCGGCAAGGCGCTGGAAGCGCCATTGCCCTAGCGGCTGAGACTTCAATTAGGCGTCATTCCGGAAAGGCCGTCAGGCCTTATCCGGAACCCAGCATTTTTTGATCTCTGGGTTCCGGGTGTCGCTACGCTCCCCCGGAATGACGCGGGTAAATCACAGGCCTTACGTCGTCGGACAGTCCTTCGACGGGGCGGGTGGTTCGGGCAGATCATCGCCGGGCAGCGGGATGTACTCGTTCTCTCCCGGCGGCAGGGTGAAGGGCGTGCCGGTCCAGCCGCCAGCGGCGCTGGCACGCCAGTCCGCCTTGGCCTGCTCCAGCCGCTCCCTGGATGATGAGACAAAATTCCACTCGATGAAGCGTTTGCCGAGCACGGCCCCGCCAAGCACCATCACGCGGGCTCCGGCCTTGCTGGAGAGCCTCGCCGTTCCGCCCTCGATGACGCCAAGCCTGCCTGCCTCCAGTGCCGTATCGCCAAGCTGCGCGTCGCCGGAAACGACATAGACGCCGACCTCGTCCTGGCCCTCTGACAGCGTCAGGGCAGAACCCGGCTTCATCTCCGCGTGGAAATAGACGGTAGGGGACAGCATGGTCGTGGGCGCCGTGTGGCCATAGGCCGAGCCCATGATCAGGCGGATGGTCGCCCCGCCCTCCACGAAGACGGGCAGCGTGTCGGTGCCATGGTGCTCGAACGCCGGCATGTCCTCCTCGCGCGCTTCAGGCAGCGCGATCCACATCTGGATGCCGTGCAGGGAAAAACCGCGCGCGCGGATTTCCGGGTCCGTGCGCTCGGAATGGCTGATGCCGCGCCCTGCGATCATCAGATTGACGGCGCCGGGCTCGATGGCCTGCGATACGCCAAGGCTGTCTGCATGGTGCATCGCGCCTTCAAAGAGGTAGGTAATCGTCGCCAGCCCGATATGCGGGTGGGGGCGCACATCAATGCCCTGACCGGGCTGAAAGCGCGCCGGCCCCATCTCATCGAGGAAGATGAAGGGACCGACCATCCGCTTCTT
>CAZCEG010000040.1:0-11518 GCA_964497275.1 uncultured Oceanicaulis sp. | reverse complement strand
GCCGACCCGCCACGGATCATCCCCCGGTGCGAGACCCGCCTCGGCATAGGCGCGCACGGTGTCGAAGCCGGAAAGGTCTGGCTCTTGCGGCAGATAGCGCAGGGTCGCGCCGGGGTGGATGAAGCGCTCGCCCTTATCCGCCTCGATAAGGCCTGCCGCGATTTTCATCAGCGAGGATTTGCCAGACCCGTTGCGCCCCACCAGGCACACCCTGTCGGCCGGCGCGATCATAAGCTCCGCGCCTTCCAGAAGCGCGGTGACGCCGAAGCTCAGATGAATGTCCTGCAGGGTGAGAAGGGGCGGGGCCATGGCCCACGCGCTTAGCAGAAAGGCCGGTCAGCGGGCAGCAAGTTTCGCAGCTTGTCCCGCCGTCTGCCTGTCGGCCGGGTCCGCCTTGTGAAACTGCAAATGCCCGTCCTCCAGCCTGCCATAGCGAATGGCGAGCATGTCCTGCACATAGTTCTGGTAGGTCCGCCAGGGCGGCGTCGCGCCCTGTCTTGGCAGGCCGGGCAGGCCCCGCTGCACATAGCCGGAGGAGAAGTCGAGCAAAGGCAGCGTCTCCATCCCCTCAGGCGGAACGGCCACACAATAATCATGGCCCTTGGCAGCCATGTGATTGATGAGGCGGCAGACCCGCTCGGCCGTCAGATCGACTTTGAGCGTCCATGACGCATTGGTGTAACCAAAGGCGATCGCCGCATTGGGCACGCCGGAGAGCATCATGCCCCGATAAGTGATGGTGTCGGCAGCACTGAAGGTTTTTCCGTCCACGGAGATGTCGATCCCGCCGCCCACCAGCATGTCGAGCCCGGTGGCAGAGATCACGATATCGGCCTCAACCACCTCACCGGACTTCAAAAGGATGCCCTCCGGCACGAAACGGTCGATATGGTCGGTAACGATGGACGCCTTGCCGCTCTTCAACGCGTCGAAGAAATCGCCATCCGGCGCCAGGCAGAAGCGCTGATCCCACGGATTATAGGGCGGCGAGAAATGCCGCTCGACATCGAAATCCTCACCCAGCTCGTGCCTGATCTGCTTGATCACGCCCTTTTTCACAAAGTCTGGATGGGCGCGCGCCAGCGCAAAGAAGACCATGGCGAGCGCCACATTCTTCGCCCGCGACAGCGTATAGGCGAGCCGGCCGGGCAGCACTTTGCGCAAGAAATCCGCAATGGCATCACGCGAGGGCCGGGCCGCGATATAGCTCGGCGTCCTCTGCAGCATGGTCACGTGGGCGGCCTTGTCCGCCATCGCGGGCAGGAGCGTCACCGCCGTTGCCCCGCTGCCGATGATCACCACGCGCTTGCCTGCATAGCCCTTGCCTTCAGGCCATAGCTGGGCGTGGACCAGTTCACCCTTGAAGTCCGAAACGCCTTCAAAGTCCGGCATATAGCCGCTCTCATAGCGGTAATAGCCCGAACACAGCATGAGGAAGCGCCCGCGCCACACCTCCGCGCCTTCAGGTCCGTCAATATGGAGCGTCCAGCGGGCAGACGCGCTGTCCCAGCTGGCGCGGGTTACCCTGCGGCCGAAGTGTATGTGGCGGTCTATGCCCGCTTCGCTCGCCGTCGCGCGGACATAATTGCGGATGGATGGACCGTCGGCGAACACCTTTCCGTCCACCCAGGGGCGGAAATTATAGCCGAACGTGTACATGTCGCTGTCCGAGCGAATGCCCGGATAGCGGAAGAGATCCCACGTGCCGCCAAGGTCGGCGCGGGCTTCAAGGATGGCATAGGATTGGCCCGGACAGCGGTGCTGCAGGTGCCAGGCTGCGCCGACACCTGAAATGCCGGCCCCCACGATCAGCACATCGCGCTCGTTGACGCTGGTCCCTCGCGATGATGCGTCCACAGGCTTCCTCCCCGGCGATTGCGCCCTGTAATCGGAAGTGAACACCGTTCACTTTATGGGCGCAAGAGGGGTGTGACCGTTCAGTTCGCGGGGCAGCCCGTCCGTGCGCGAAGGCCATTTGCCGCCTCGCGGGGGCGCCAGTCAGCGATGGCTGATACCACCATGCAGCGTTGCTCCGCAGACAGACGGTCATCGCTCAGCAGGTCCGCTTCCAGCCGCTCCATGCTGTCGGTGCCGGTGATGATTTCCTGTCCGTTGGCCGCCGGACTGTCAAAGCGCATCAGGACGCCATCAGAGCGCCAGCGCGGCCATTCGGTGAGGTTGGTGGGGCCGCCCGTGCCTGGCTCGCCAGTACGCGCAAACTCCGCCCAGTATGCCCCCATGGCCGCGGCCAACGCCTCGCGTCCGGCGGCGTTGGCATTGTTGAAGATCACGCTGTCCAGACGCCCGAAGAACTCGAAATGATTGAAGACGAAGGGTATCTCCATCGCGTGGGCTGCGCCCAGCAGGTGGGACAGGTCCATGACGAAAAGGGCCGTGCCTGCCTCGTCCCAGTCAAAGCGATAGGCCCAGACATCGCCATGTCCGCCGTCGATCATGCGGCCTGCCACTTCATCGACGGCCAGAATCCGCCACGCGCGGCCCTGATATTCCGACATGATCTCGTAAAAGTCGCGATCGCGAGACAGGAACAGGACACCGAAATAACGCTTCACCAGATCATCACGGAACAGGTTGAAGAGCTTCATTTCGTCCCGGTTGCTACCCGTGACGACCGGCACGGCGTTGAACGTATCCGGTGAGGCAAAGGCGTTGGCAAGACCGTCTTGCGGGAGGGTGACGCCGTCTTCGATCATCCGTGGAAGATCGAGGAAGGGCGCGCCGTCATCCCCCCGATAGGCGTCATACACCGCCTGCAGCGGCGCGTTGCGCAACGTGGCCACGTCGCCGTCGGGTGCTATGGCGCGGGCGATATCGTGGGCCGGATTGGCTGCGCCCGGCTCGGTACCGCTGGCGCTCTCCCACGACACGCTCTCCACGCCGCCGGACTGGATGATGGCCCGGTGGAAAAGGCCGGAGGCCAAAGGCGAGGCCAGAAGACCGGCCACATTATGCCCGCCAGCGCTCTCGCCGAATATCGTCACGCGGCTCGCATCGCCGCCGAACTGGGCGATATTGTCCCGCACCCATTCCAGCGCCGCGATCTGATCCAGCAGGGCGAAGTTCGCCGCCGCATCGCGTGGATCGCGCGCATCATTTCGCAAATCGTCGTGGGCGAAGAAGCCAAGCGGCCCGAGCCGGTATTGCACGACCACGACGACCACGTCCTGGTCCCTGGCAAGCTGAGCGCCATCATACTGGCCCGCATAGCCCCACACATTCGCCCCGCCATGAATCCATACCATGACGGGCCTCTCGGCATTGTCAGGGCCTGCGCCTGCGGGGGCGTAGATGTCGAGCTTCAGACAATCTTCAGACCCCAGAAGCTGACCGGGTGTGACGCCGGCGGTCGCCTCCAGCGCGCTCGTCACCTGCGGACAGCGTTCAGGCGTATGCAGGGCTTCAAACCGGCCGTCAAAGGCGGGGGCAGGGCGCGGCGCGCGCCAGCGCAGATCACCTTCCGGCGCAGCAGCAAAGGGCACACCGCGCCATGCCCAGGCGCCGGGCGAATGTTCAAACCCGATCAGCTCGCCTTGAGCGATTGTCCGCGCTGTCGCCTCTGAGGGCGAAGCCGGGGCGTCCTGTGTGCTGCTGCACGCTGAAATGACTACCAGAAAAGCCAGAACCAGCCCGCTACGCACCATGAGACGCCCTCCCGCTATATGATCTGTCAGCGAGACTAGCGGGTATCGGCACTACGGCAAGAGGCGTTGTCGGGGCTTATTCGAACTTCGGAATGTTCACGAGCTTGATCCAGCCGGTTTTCTTGTCGCGCACGACGATGATCCGTGCCGGATCAAGCCCGGCCACATCGCGGCCAATCTCTTTCAGGAGTTCGACGGCGCCCGCGCGAACAGCCGCATCGTCCGTGTCAGG
This sequence comes from uncultured Oceanicaulis sp., assembly GCA_964497275.1. Taxonomy (GTDB): domain Bacteria; phylum Pseudomonadota; class Alphaproteobacteria; order Caulobacterales; family Maricaulaceae; genus Glycocaulis. The sequence continues at coordinate 7,624 of CAZCEG010000040.1, read as the reverse complement.
AGCAAGTTGGAGATTTCCGCGCCTCTTCCCGCCCTCCTGAACGACGATCTCGATGGTCTCCACCGCCGCTTTGAGCGCTTCGCTGTCAGCTTTCGGCCAGTCGGCGTGGAACACGCTGCCCGTGCCGCCTGCCTTGCTCCACAGTTCTTCCGCCATGAAGGGCGCGAACGGGGCCAGCACGCGGATAAAGCCGGTGAGCGTGTCTTTGGAGGCGGGCTCGTTTTCCACCGCGTTCAGATACTTCATCAGCTCGGCGATCGCGGTGTTGAGGCGCAGATTTTCTAGATCTTCCGTCACCGCTTCGACAAGCTTGCCGACCGCGAGGCTGACACCTGCCCCGTCCTTTTCGGCGGGGGAGGCGAGGCCACGGCTCACATAATTCCACACACGGCGCAGGAATTTCAGGGAGGCGGCAGCCTTCTCGGTCTCCCAGACGCGCCCGCCCTCGACCGGTCCCATGAACATCAGGCAGACGCGGAAAGCGTCCGAGCCAAAGCGTGCAATCACGTCATCGGGTGTGACCACATTGCGCAGTGATTTCGACATTTTGGCGCCGATGCGCTGAACCGGCTCGCCGGTCGGCACATGGACGAACTCGCCTTCTCCGCGCTCTTCCACCTCGTCGACAGGCAGGATGATGCCGCGCGCATTCTGATAGGCGAACGAGGTCAGCATGCCCTGATTGACGAGCTTGGAGAACGGCTCTGCCGTGGAGATGATCCCCAGATCATGCAGGGCCAGATACCAGAAGCGCGCATAGAGCAGGTGAAGCGTAGCGTGCTCAGCCCCGCCGACATAAAGATCGACCGCGCCCCAGGCTTTCTCCTTAGACGGATCAACCAGCGCGTCAGTATTCTTCGGATCCATGAAGCGTAAGGGGTACCAGCACGATCCCGCCCATTGCGGCATGGTGTTGAGCTCGCGCTTGCCCTTCATACCGGTCTTCGGATCGGTGACTTCCACCCAGCCCGGGGCGCGCGCCAGCGCAGGCGCGTCATAGCTCGTGGGCTTGTAGTCATCGACATGGGGCAGGGTCAGCGGCAGTTCGGACAGAGGAAGCGTCGTGCGCGTGCCGTCTTCCCAGTGAATGACCGGGATCGGCTCACCCCAATAGCGCTGGCGCGAGAAAATCCAGTCGCGGAGATTATAGCTGACGACGCGCTTGCCGAGGCCGCGTGCCTCCAGATAGTCGGCAACCGCCTCACGGGCCTCGCGCCAGCGCTGACCGGCCTGATAGAGCGCAGGATCGGTCCCCGCAGGCGGGGTCAGCATCACGCCGTCATCGGTCCAGCAGGCTTCACCCTTCAACACAGCATCGCGCGACGCAATATCCGCGCCCGGATCAATGACCGGAACGATCGGAAGGCGATACTTGCCCGCAAACGCGAAATCGCGCTCGTCATGAGCGGGCACGCCCATCACCGCGCCCGTGCCATAGTCGGGCAGGACATAGTCAGCGACGAAAATCTGCACCTTCGCGCCGCTGACCGGATTGATGGCGTAGAGGCCGGAGAACACGCCGGTTTTCTCGGCATCGACGGTGCGGTCGAGATCGGATTTGCGCGCTGCTGCCTCCACATAGGCGTCGACCTCGGCGCGGTTGGCCGCCGGGATCAGCGCGCTTACCAGGGGATGCTCAGGCGCGAGCGCGAGGAAGGTAACGCCTGCCAGCGTATCGGCGCGCGTGGTGAAGGTGGTGACGGTCTCGTCCGACCCCTCAATCGCGAAGCGGATCTGAAGGCCTTCAGACCGGCCGATCCAGTTGCGCTGGCTGTCCTTGATGCCTTCGGGCCAGTCTAGGCCTTCAAGGCCCGCCAGCAGACGCTCCGCATACGCTGTAATCCTCATCTTCACCTGCCGGATCGGCACGCGGATCACGTCAAAGCCCTGCTCGGACTTGCCGTCGAACACTTCCTCATTGGCAAGGATGGTGCCGAGCTCGGCACACCAGTTGACCAGCGCATCATCGAAATAGACGAGCCTGCGGGCGTCCTGATAGTCCTGAACGGCGAGCTTTCCTTTCGCCTTCACCTCTTCGGGGATCGGGAGTTCGGAAATGGGCCGCGCGCGGTTTGCCTGCGTGTCAAACCAGGCCTCATACATCTGCGTGAAGATGAACTGGGTCCATTTGTAATAGTCAGGCTTGGAGGTCGCGATCTCGCGGTCCCAGTCATAGCCAAGGCCCAGCAGCTCCATCTGCCGGCGGAAGGTCTTGATGTTCTTGGTGGTGGAAACGTCCGGATGCTCGCCGGTCTTTATTGCGTGCTGCTCTGCGGGCAGGCCGAAACTGTCCCAGCCCATCGGGTGCAGCACGTTGAAGCCCGCCATGCGCTTGTAGCGCGCCACGATATCGGTCGCGAGATAGCCGACGGGGTGGCCTACATGCAGGCCCGATCCGGACGGATAGGGAAACATGTCGAGCACGTAGAAGGTCTTGTCGCCCGGCTTGGGGTCCGGCGTCCGGTAAGTGCCTTCAGCGGCCCAGCGGGCCCGCCATTTGTCTTCAATCGCGGAAAAATCGTAAGTGTCGGACACTGCAGCTGTCTTTCCCAAGCGTGGCAAGGAGTGTGAGGGGCCGCTTCTACTAGGCTCCGGTCAGGATGGCAAAGCCCCGTGCGCGCCTCGCCGAAAGCTTCAGGCCCTACCTGCCTCGAAGCGGGCGATATCGTCCTGCCGCGCAAGAATATAGCCGAGCGCATCATTACCCTCCATCAGGCACACCCGCGCAAACGGCTCCAGTGAGAAGCTCGCACGCATATTGCCGCGGGTGACGCTCATATCGTCCAGATCGACGCGGATCTCCTCGCCTTCACGCTCCAGCAGGGCCGCATGAGCCCCCGGATCGATCTCGGCGACGACAAGCCCGTTATTGGCCGCATTGGCTTTGAAGATGTCGCCCGCACGCGGGGTGATCACGGCGCGCACGCCAAAATCCCACAACGCCCATGGCGCATGCTCGCGCGAGGAGCCGCAGCCGAAATTATCCCCAGCAAGAAGGATCGCATGGCTCTGCGTATCCACCCGGTTCAGCTTGTGATCTTTGGGGCTACCATCAGCGTTAAAGCGCCAGTCACGAAAGCAGGCCTCGCCAAGGCTTCCCCGCTCGGTCACGGTCAGGAAGCGCGCCGGAATGATCTGGTCGGTATCGATATTCTGTTCACGCAGCGCAAAGCTGCGCGAGGTGATCTGGCGGACGGGGTCACGCTGCACCACACATCTCCATCATTCTGCGCGGATCGGTAATGGCACCGGCGACAGCCGCTGCGGCGGCAGTGGCGGGGCTTGCCAGCACAGTGCGCACGCCGGGGCCCTGACGGCCTGCGAAATTACGGTTGGAGGTGGAAACGACCAGCTCTCCGGGCCGTCCCTGATCGCCATTCATGGCGATGCACATGGAGCATCCGGGCTCGCGCCATTCGGCGCCTGCTGTGCGGAAGATCGCATCCAGCCCTTCAGCTTCGGCCGCCTTGCGCACACGCTCCGAACCCGGAACAACCAGCATGCGCACGCCCGGCTTCACATGCCGTCCGGCCATGATGAGGGCGGCTTCGCGCAAATCTGACAGGCGCGCATTCGTGCACGATCCGATGAAGACGGTGTGGACCGGCTCTCCCAGCAGGGTCTCACCAGCCTGGAAGCCCATGAAGGCGAGCGCCTTGGCGGCGTCACTGTCATTGGGCGCAGGGACCGACATGTCCACAGGGCCCGCCATGTGCGGCGACGCACCCCATGTGACCATCGGGGCAAGGCGGCTGGCATCCAGTGTCACCACCTTGTCAAACTGCGCATCCGGGTCAGAGCGCAGGGCGCGCCATTTCAGGCGGGCTGCCTCGAAGGCGGCGCCCTTGGGGGCGTATTCGCGGCCCTGCAGCCAGCTGAATGTCACCTCGTCCGGCGCGATCAGCCCGGCGCGCGCACCTGCCTCGATGGACATGTTGCAGACCGTCATGCGCCCTTCCACGGAAAGCGCTTCGATGGCAGGGCCGGCATATTCTATGACGTGGCCGGTCGCGCCGCCCGCACCGATCTTCGCGATGATGGCCAGGATCAGATCCTTTGCGCCCACGCCATTGGGCAGGCGGCCATCGACATGGACCTTCATCGTCTTCGGCTTGCGCTGCAGGAGGCATTGGGTGGCGAGTACATGGCCAACCTCTGTAGTGCCGATCCCGAAGGCGAGCGCGCCGAACGCGCCATGGGTGGAGGTGTGGCTGTCGCCGCACACAATGGTCATGCCGGGCTGGGTCAGGCCCAGCTCCGGCCCCATGACGTGGACAATGCCTCTGTCCGGGCTGCCCCAGCCCGCGAGCGGAATCCCGTGGCGGCGGCAGTTTTCTTCCAGCCGTTCAACCTGCATCTGGGCAGCCGGGCTGATATAGACAGGGCGCTGGCCTTTCTTGCGCGGCGTGGTGGGCGTGGAATGGTCAAGTGTTGCAAAGGTGCGGTCCGGACGGCGCACTGGGATGCCGCGCGCGTCCAGAGCCGCGAAAGCCTGAGGGCTCGTCACTTCATGGACGAGGTGCAGATCGACATAGAGAATGGCGGGCGTATCCGCACTCTCCGGTGAGACGATATGGGCGTCCCACAGCTTGTCGAACAACGTCCTTGGCTTATTCTGCGGCGCGCTTGCCATCTTTCTTGTCCTTTGAGTCAGTGTCCGGATAAACCGGATCCAGCCAGCCCCATTTGTCGGGGGTGCGTCCTTCAAACAGGCCGAAGAAGCGGTCCTGTATCAGCTTGGTGATCTTGCCCGGGCCATTGGCGCGGGTCGGCTTGTCATCGACCGAGCGGATCGGCGTCACTTCGGCTGCCGTGCCAGTGAAGAAGAGCTCGTCGGCGAGATAGAGAATCTCGCGCGGCAGCACCTGCTCGACGACCTCGATGCCTTCTGATTTCGCGATCTGGATCACGCTGTCGCGCGTGATGCCCTGCAGGATCGACGAGGCCGCAGGCGGGGTCAGGAGGCGGCCATCCTTGACGGCGAAGATGTTCTCGCCTGCGCCTTCAGAAAGGCGCCCCTCCGTATCAAGACCAATGCCTTCAGCATAGCCGCGCTTCTTGGCTTCGCGGGAGATGAGGAAGCTGGAAAGATAGTTGCCGCCCGCCTTCGCGCCTGTAGGGGCGGTGTTGGGCGCCAGCCGGTTCCAGGAGGAAACGCACACGTCCACCCCGGCATTGCGCGCTTCCTCGCCGAGATAGGCCCCCCACGGGAAGGCCGCGATGTAGATCTCCGTCGGCGGCAGTTTCAGCGGGGCGACCCCCACCGAGCCATAGCCCACAAATACGACCGGGCGCAGATAGGCAGATCTCAGATTATTGGCGCGCACGATGGCGTTGCAGGCCTCCACCAGCGCGTCCTCATCGAAGGTCATCGGGACGTCGTAGATCTTCGCCGAATCGGCCAGCCGCCGGATGTGCTCGCGCACACGGAAACCCATCGGGCCTGCGGGCGTGTCATAGACGCGGATGCCCTCAAACATGGACGTGCCATAGTGCAGGGCATGGGTCAGCACATGCACCTTGGCATCTGCCCATTTGATAAGCTGACCATTGTGCCAGATAAATTCGACTTCATTCATGTGCTTGCTCCTTAAACCTTATTCCGCCGCAGCGGGCGCATCCTGACGCGCCCTGTGCCGGGCAATCGCCTCGGCATTGCATAGGGCGTCGATATACGCGGTTACGCAAGCAGGAAGGATGTCACGGGTGCGGGCCCGGCCGGTGAAGCTTTCGCCATCAACGGCCACGCTCATCTCGATCAGCACATCTGCGCCCTGCCCGCCTGGGCCGTCCTCGTCCGGATCGGCGGCGACATACTGCATGTCGAGGCTCTCAACGCGCGCATGGATTCCGATAATGTGGCTGACGGCAGTGAAGGCAGCATCGAGAGCGCCGGGCGCAGAGGCGATATCGGTCACACGGCCGCGGCGGGGATGATCCAGCTCCACCCGCGCGACCGGCATGGCATTGGCCGCCAGCGGCATGCGCAGCTCCACACGCGACAGCGTCCAGAGATCGGCTTCCAGCGTGCCTTCAAGCCTTGAAAGAATGGCGGCGAGCCGCGCGCTATCGACCGTGCCGACCTCGTCGGCCACCTCCTTGAATACGGCAAAGGCCGCATTCAGCTGGTCCGTATCGAGATCATGGCCGAGTTCCTTTGCCCGCGCGGCGAGCGCGTGCTTGCCCGAATGCTTGCCCAGCACCAGAGCATTGGATGCGAGCCCGATATCCTCCGGCTTCATGATTTCGTAGGTTTCGCGGTTCTTCAGCACGCCGTGCTGATGAATACCGGCCTCATGGGCGAAGGCATTCGCCCCCACGATCGCCTTGTTACGCGGCGGATGGGTGGAGGTGATTTTCGACAGGGTGCGCGAGGCATTCATGATCTCGCGCGTGTTGATGCCGGTGGTGACGCCCATCGCATCGCGCCGTGTACGGATCGCCATGACGGTGTCTTCCAGCGCCGCATTGCCTGCGCGCTCGCCAATCCCGTTGACGGTGCATTCGATCTGACGCGCTCCGCCGCGCACTGCCGCCAGCGAGTTGGCAACCGCCAGGCCCAGATCATCATGGCAATGGGCGGAGAAGATGACGTGGTCGGCGCGCGCCACCTTTTTCGACAGCATACGGAAGAGCTCGTAGATCTCCTCTGGCGTCGAATAACCAACCGTATCAGGCACGTTGAGCGTGGATGCGCCTGCCGCCGCCGCGGTGGACAGCGCCTCGACCAGAAAGCCGGGCTCGGTGCGGATCGCGTCCTCGGCGGAAAACTCCACATCGTCTGCGAATTCGCGTGCATAGGCGACCATGTCCGCGATGCGGGTCAGCACCTCGGCGGGGCTCATCTCCAGCTTGAACTCGCGATGGATCGGGCTGGTGCCGAGGAAGACATGGATGCGCTTTTTCCGCGCGGCTTTGAGCGCCTGCGCCGCCGCGTCGATATCGCCTTTCGTGGCGCGGGCGAGCGAGCAGATGCGCGGGCCATCAATCTCGGCGGCGATGCGGGCAATGGCGCGCGCATCACCGGGGGAGGCGGCGGCAAAGCCGGCCTCGATGATGTCGACATTCAGTGCGGCGAGCGCACGCGCCATTTTCAGCTTGCCCGCCTCGCTCATGGAGAAGCCGGGGGCTTGCTCGCCATCGCGCAAGGTCGTGTCGAATATCAGGACATTGGGCGCCATCAGGCACTCTCCCTGAAGGGTTCGGCGGTCAGTTCGCGCACGGCCAGAACCCCGTAGACGCGGCTGATCTGGGCCTTGAGTGTCTCCATCCGGCGCGGGCCGGGGCGTGGGCGGACAGACATGTCGAGCCGCCCCTTGCCGCCGATCGTGGCGGGCTGGAAATTCACGCCAAGCAGCTCATAGCCGCGCCGTTCCACGAGGCCGATGAGACGTACCACCTGACCTTCAGCGGGCTCGAAGTCGATTTCGATACGTTGGGTCATGGCGTTCAGGCCTCCATCATTTCAGAGTTGGATTTGCCCGGCGGCACCAGCGGCCAGACATTTTCACGCGGGTCGATGCGCACATGGCACAGGACAGGTCCGCGCGTGGTCAGCAGGCGTTCAATGGCCTCGGCCTCGCCAGAGCGGTGCTCCAGAGTGAACGCCTCGATGCCGAATGCG
>CAZCEG010000039.1:0-11611 GCA_964497275.1 uncultured Oceanicaulis sp. | reverse complement strand
CGCTTGCGCAAGGCGCTGAATACCGGCTCCGAAATCGACCCGATCCGCACCGTCCGGTCAGCGGGCTACGCCCTCAACGCGGAATAGGCGGAGGGCTGAAACGAAAAAGGCCCCGGTGCGGACACCGGGGCCTTTTTCATTGTCAGATCACGCCGTCTAGAAATTCATCCTGCGCGCAGAGGCGAGGCTATCGAGGACAGCGCGGGCATCGTCGGTCGGCTTGCGGCGGCGCTTGGCCTGCGGCTGATAGGCCAGCTGGGCGTGCGCCTCGCAATAGGCCTCGCCTGCGCCCGTCTTGCGGCCGCAGAAGCGGAAGCTTGCATCGGCAGGATCACCCACCGGCCATTTGCACATCCCCTCGCGCAGGGTGAGCACGGTGGCGTATTCTCCCGACGGCAGACGTTCCGGCTCCATCGGCGCTGCCACCGGCTCCACCGGGCGCAGGGCCGGAGCGGTTGCGCCATTGCTGGCAGCAGGCTTGCCGCGGGCGGCCGCGGCCGGGCTTGCACTCGCCGTGCGCGGACGCGGTGCCAGCTTGGGCGGGCTTACCCGCCGGGTCGGACGTGAGGGGGCCGCACGGCCGGAAAGGCCCAGCCTGTGCACCTTTCCGATCACCGCATTGCGGGTAACGCCGCCAAGCTGCTTGGCAATCTGACTGGCGCTGAGGCCATCGGCCCACAGCTTTTTCAGGGTTTCCACGCGTTCATCAGTCCACGCCATGGCGCTGCGCTCCTCGCCTGTTACGCTCCAAACATGGCCCTAGCTGTTGGTGTTGGTCCTGCTGGACCGCCTACATATTGGGGCCGGACACGAGATACAGTATCGGCCAGCACCCGGAGCACAAGATGCGCGACTGATTCGGACGTGGAAAACTTGCCGCCAGCGCACTCGCATCGAGAGGGCGCAGCATGCTAGAGGGGTCTGGAAGTTCCGTGTGGAAGGGATGGCGATGCCGGATCTGACCGGTTCCAGCGATAATCAGGCACGTACGGGCGCAGCGCCGCTGCCGCCCAGCCCGCGCACGATTGGCGCGGTGAACTGGCTCGGCCTGTGGACGCTTTACAAGAAGGAGGTTCGCCGCTTCCTGAAGGTGAGCTTCCAGACCGTTCTCGCCCCTGTCGCGACGACCTTGCTGTTCATGATGGTGTTCGCCCTTGCCATCGGCGTGACACGAGAGGCGCCGGGGGGCGTGCCCTTCGTGATGTTCCTGGCGCCCGGTCTCATCATGATGGGGCTGTTGAACAATTCCTTTGCCAACTCCTCCTCTTCGCTGATCGTGGCAAAGGTGCAGGGCAATACGGTCGATTTCCTGATGCCGCCGCTCTCGCCGGCTGAACTGGCCGCTGCCTTCATTGGCGGGGCGATCACACGCGGTGTCATCGTGGCGGCAGCGTCAGCCATCGTGATCGTGCCGTTCGTGTCACTGCCGATCAGCCATGTCTGGGCCATTCTTTTCTACGGGATTGGCGCGGCGGCCATGCTGGGCATGGTCGGTGTGATCGCGGGTGTGTGGGCGGAGAAGTTCGATCATCTGGCCGTGATCACGAACTTCATCATCATGCCGCTGACTTTCCTGTCGGGCACCTTCTATTCGATCTCCATCCTGCCTGAGCCTTTCCAGACCATCAGTCATATCAACCCGTTCTTCTATCTGATCGACGGCTTCCGCTATGGCTTTATCGGCTATGCTGACGGCAATCTGGCCGTGGGCGTGGCGATGGTGCTGGCTATCAACGCAGCCCTCCTGACCGCGACCTATCTGGTCCTGCGCTCAGGCTGGCGTCTCAAAACCTGATCTGTCTGTCCTGACCGGAGGCACCCGCAACCATGCCCACCCCGCTTTTTGATACTTACGCTCCGCCTTCGCAGATTTTCGAGCGCGGCGAGGGCGCCTACCTGATTGAACGCGGCGGCGAGAAGTATCTCGACTTCATCTCCGGCATCGCTGTGAACGCGCTGGGCCATGCCCACCCTAAAGCCGTCGCGGCGCTGAAAAGCCAGGCTGAAAAGCTCTGGCACACCTCCAACATGTTCACCGTGCCCGGCCAGATCGAGCTGGCAGCGAAATACTGCAAGGACAGCTTTGCTGACCGCGTCTTCTTCACCAATTCGGGCACCGAGGCGGTGGAATGCGCCATCAAGACCGCGCGCCATTACCACTATGCCAAGGGCCGCCCGGACCGGTACCGCATCATCACCTTCACCGGCGCCTTCCATGGCCGCACGTTCGGCGCGATCAATGCGGGCGGGAACCCTGCCTATCTGGAGGGCTTCGGCCCGCGCATGGAAGGCTTTGATCAGGTGGCCTTTGGCGATCATGACGCGCTGAAAGCCGCCATCACCGAGGAGACCGCCGCGATCATCGTCGAGCCGGTACAGGGCGAGGGCGGCGTGCGCGCGATCCCCGATGTCTGCCTTCGGGGCCTGCGCGAACTGTGCGACGCGCACGGCCTTCTCCTGATCTATGACGAGGTGCAGTCAGGCGCGGGGCGTACCGGCAAGATGTGGGCCCATGAATGGGCTGGCACCGCGCAGCCCGACATCATGGCGGTGGCCAAGGGCGTTGGCGGCGGCTTCCCGATGGGGGCCTGCCTGACCACGGACGAGGCAGGCGCACACATGGTGGTCGGCACCCACGGTTCCACCTTCGGCGGCAACCCGCTCGCCATGGCGGTCGGCAATGTCGTTTATGACGAGATCACCGCGCCGGGCTTCCTCGATCACGTGGTGGAGGTCTCCAACTTCTTCACCCAGCAGCTTCACGCCCTGGCCGACAGCCATAAGGACAAGGTCGCCGAGGTGCGCGGCAAGGGTCTGCTCGTCGGCCTGAAAATGCAGGACAGCTATGTGAACAAGACGCTGGCAAAGCAGGCGCGTGATCACCATCTGCTGATCGGCGCTGCTGGCGACAATGTCGCCCGGATGGCGCCGCCGCTGATAATCGGGGAATCCCACGCCCGCGAAGCCATCAACGCGCTCGACGCTGCGCTTGGTGAGCTGAAGCAGGGCTGACGCAAAGCAGGTTTGCCATGTACGAGTTGAAGCCCGGTCAGGGTCAGGATCCGGGACCGGACGCGCTTGGCCGCGACGATGATGTCGTGGCCGCTTTCCATATCGAGCATAGGCCGGTTTCCGGGCGCATTGCGCGTCTGGGATCGGTGGCCGATGCCATTCTGGGTGCGCACGGCGCACCGGCCAGCGTGTCCGCGCTGACAGGCGAAGCTGTGCTGCTTGCCGTGCTCATTGGCGATACGCTCAAGTTCAAGGGCCGCCTGGTGATACAGGCGAGCGGCTCCAACGCTGCGCCGGGCGGTGTGGACGGCAAGGGCGCGGTATCCTTCGTTGTCGCGGATTATGTGCCGGGCGAGGGCGCGCGCGGCTATGCCCGCTATGATGCCGACAAGGTCGCTGCGCTTGAGGCCAAGTTCGGCCCGCGCCCCGGTGCAGAGCGCCTGATGGGGGAGGGGTCTTTTGCCCTGACCCTCGATCAGGGCCCGGACATGGACATCTATCAGGGCGTGGTGGCGCTGGATGGTCCGTCGCTGGCGTCATGCGCCGAGCACTATTTCACCCAGTCCGAACAGGTGCCGACCCGCATCCGCCTGGCCGTGGGTCAGGAGGTGCTGGGCGGCGGTGAGACGCGCTGGCGGGCTGGCGGGGCGATCCTGCAACGCATAGCCGGCGACGATAATCGTGGTCACGATCCCCACGCCTTCGACGATGCGCGCGTGCTGTTCGACACGGTGGAAGATTCAGAGCTTCTTGATCCGAATGTCTCCTCCGGCCGCCTGCTCTACCGGCTCTTCCATGAGGATGGTGTGCGCCTGCACGAGGCACGGCCCGTGCAGCGCCGCTGCACCTGTGACCGGGAGCGTCTGGCGCGCATCCTTGCCGGCTTCCCGGCGGAGGATCACGACGAGATGATGCAGGACGGCGCCATCGTGATGACGTGCGAGTATTGCAATCGCGACTGGCGCTTTGAGCCGAAGGAGATCGCGGCGGCGCGCTAGCTGCGCCAGAAAGCCGGGGTGAACAGGGCCAGCATGGTCAGCACCTCCAGCCGTCCGACCAGCATGGTGAAGCACATCACCCATTTGGCCGCATCGGGCAGAGGCTGGAATGTGCCTGCCGGACCGATGATGTCACCAAGGCCGGGGCCGACATTGGCAATGGTGGTTGCCGCGCCCGACAGGGCGGTCACCGGGTCAAGCCCGATCAGCGACAGGGCAATCGCCGACACCACGAACGAGGCAAAGAACAGGAACACAAAGCCCAGCACCGAGCGCACCGTCGCTTCGGGCACGGGCTTGCCGTCATAGTGCACCGAGCGCACGGCGCGCGGCCGCGCATAGCGGTGCAGATAGGTCAGCATGGCGGAAGCAGCGACCTGATGGCGGAAAATCTTGATCGAGCAGGAGCTGGAGCCTGCGCAGCCGCCGACAAAGAACAGGATGAAGAAAATCATCACAGGGGCCGTGCCCCACTGAGCAAAATCTGCGCTGCCAAAGCCGGTCCCCGTCATCACTGACACAGCATTGACCGCCGCCACGCGCCAGGCGGGCAGGCCGCCCGTCTCCACATCGTTCAGCATCAGGAGCAGCGTCAAAAGGGCGCAGGCAAAGGCCGCGATGGCAAGGAAGGTGCGCACCTGCGGGTCGGTCAGGATGCGGTCCGGCCGCCCCTGCACGGCCCGCAGGAAAACAAGGAAGGGCAGGGCCGAGAGCAGCATGAAGACAAGAGCGACGAGATCGCCGCCGCCTTCGGCGAATGCGCCGATGGAGCCGTCATCGGTGGAAAAGCCACCTGTTGCCACCGTCGTCATGGCATGGGCCGCCGCATCGAACGTGCTCATGCCCGCAAAGCCGTAGGCAAGGAAACAGGCAAAGGTCAGCGCCAGATAGATGAGGCCTACTGCACCTGCGATCTCGCCTGCGCGCGGCAGGGCCTTGTCCACCTTGTCAGAGCTTTCCAGCCGGAAGAGCTGCATGCCGCCAATGCCCAGCACCGGCCAGATCGCCATCGCCGTGACGATGATGCCGATACCGCCAATCCATTGCAGGATGGCCCGCCAGATGAGGACGCCTTCGGGCAGTTCCCGCAGGCCTGTCAGCACTGTCGCGCCTGTCGTGGTGATGCCGGAAATGCTTTCAAAGATCGCGTCGGTCCAGCTCATGCCGATACCGGCCAGATGCAAGGGGATGGCGGCGGCAAATCCCAGCACGATCCAGGAGCCGGAGGTTACGAGGATCGCGCCCCGGGCATCGAGATCATAGCGTGCGCCCTTGCCCATCAGCGCCATCACCCCGCCAATGAACAGGCACACCATCGAGGACCCGAAAAAGGCGTGGGCCGATTCTGCGTCTGCCTGCAGGTCGATCAGGGCGGGCACCAGCATCGCGCCGCCAAGGGCTGCAATCAGGACGCCCAGAACAAAGATAACCGTGCGTGTGGAGGTGCTCACGAGAGCCCTAGTGCCGGGTCGCCGGCATGTACGGCGTATCCAGCGCAAAGGCAGGCACAGGCGCGTCAAACACCTCGCCATCGGGGCCGCGCATGCCGTACTGGCCGCTCATGAAACCCGACGGTGTGGGCAGCGGCGCGCCGGAGGTGTAGCGGAAGCTGGCGCCCGGTTCGATCACGGGCTGTTCGCCCACCACGCCGTCACCGCGCACGATGCGCGTGCGGCCATGGGCATCGGTGATATGCCATTCGCGGGTCATCAGCTGGATCGGCTCACCGGAATGGTTCTCGATCTCCACCGTATAGGACCAGACATAGCGGCCCTCTTCGGGCTCGGACTCTGTTTCCAGATAGTCCGGCTCGACGCGGATGATCACACCCTTGGTCTCGCACTTGTACATGGCGCTGGCCGCTCCTTCGTGGTGTGATGAGACACCCGATAGACCTTGCACACAAGAGGGTTGCTCATGCTTGGGCGCTGCGCCATTGCGGATGGGCGTGGGGTGCGCAAGGTTAGGCCCCGTCCGCCTGCGAGTCGGGCAAGTCACATATCCCTCTCTTCTGGCCTTCAGGATTTTCATGTCTCTGCCCGGCATCCTGCCTGATACCGATCTGGAACGCCTTGCGCGCGAAGGCGCCATTCTTGCGCCGGGCCTGGAGCCCGGCCAGATCCAGCCAGCAAGCCTTGATCTGCGCCTGGGCAAGACTGCCTACCGCCTGCGCGCGAGCTTCCTGCCGGGGCCTCAGCGCAGCGTGGAGGCGTGTCTGGCGAGCGGGCTGTCCATGCACGCGATTGATCTGTCTGAAGGCGCGGTGCTGGAGACGGGCTGCGTCTATCTGGTCCAGCTGGCTGAAAGCCTGAAACTGCCGGGCGATGTCGCAGCCGCGATGAACCCCAAAAGCTCCACCGGCAGGCTCGATGTTTTCACGCGCGTGATCGGTGACAGGTCAGCCGCGTTCGATCAGCTGCCTGCAGGCTATGCAGGGCCGCTTTATGTGGAGATCGCGCCGCGCACCTTCTCCATCCTGGCTCGCGCCGGTGACCGTCTGGTGCAGGCACGCCTGCGCCGGGGCGCGCCGGAAAGCGGCAAGTCGGTGGTTCTCAGTGTCGATCTGAAGGCGGCAGCGGGCGGCCCTGTCGGCTACCGCGCCAAGCGCCACAGCCCGCTGGTGAACCTTCAGAAAGTCGGCGGGCACAGGGCGGCCGAATTCTGGGAGCCGCTCTACGCGCCCGATGGCCGGATCGTGCTTGATCCGGGCGAGTTCTACATTCTCGCCTCACGCGAGGCGGTGGAAATCCCGCTCCATGAAGCCGCAGAGATGGCGCCGATTGCGCCGGAGATTGGCGAGTTTCGCGCCCATTATGCCGGATTCTTTGATCCGGGCTTCGGGGTCGGTACACCCGCCCGCGCGGTGCTGGAGGTGAGGGGCCGCGACGTGCCCTTCATCCTGGAGCATGGACAGTCGGTCGCGCGGCTTGTTCACGAACCGATGGCGGGCAAGGTGGGCTCGGCCTATGGCGCCAATGGGTCAAATTATCAGGGTCAGGGCCTGAAGCTTGGCAAGCATTTCGCTGGGTAGGCGGCATGACGCGCCATTCACCTGACGTTCATCGTGCCGGACTGCACATTTGCGTCTGGTTGCCAGCGGCAGGGGAGGGGAAAATGGCAGCATTCAGGAAGGCGGGGCTTGCCGCGATCATCTGGCTGGCAGCGACGTTTGGCGCAGGCGCGCCTGCAACGGCGCAGCAGACCGCTGAAGTCCTGCTCCAGCAATTTACGGCCCCGAGCGGCTATGGCCATCTGATGCAGTATCGCACCCTCCAGCGCACAGGTGTCTGGGACCCTGCGCTCGGCGAATGGTGGGACGGCATCGAGATCGAGATCGTGGAAGGCACCGCTCAGGGCCATTACACGGCCGTCCTTGCCATCGTGCGCAATCTCAGTGGCCGGGAATACTGCATGCGGCCGGTCTATGCGCTGGACGTGGATCAGGGGTATGGCTGGGAGGAGTTCATGGATCCCGGCCAGACCATCTATCTGATCCCGGCGGGCGCAGACCATCCCATCCTGTTTGCCCATAGCGCAGGGCCGGTCCTCTTTGACATGGTGGCCGATGCCGCCTTCTGGCGGCCAGATCACAGCCGGGCGCGCGCCTGCAGCGATGTCGCACCGGACGGGGTGGGGGTGTGGGCTGACGCCTATCCGACCAGTGACGCCCTGCCATTTTATGGCAGCCGCAGGTAGGGGGCATCCAGCCCGGTGCAGCATCTTCACAAGACTGTCGTTGCCTGAGCGCTAGACTGACGCAACGCAGGCTGGCGCCGGGCCCTGCCTGCATGGAAGTCGAAGGGTTGGACTGCGGCCATGAAATTCTCACACATTATCGCAGGGCTACTGACCCTTCTTGTCCTTGCCATTCCTGCTGGTCAGGTGACGGCGCAGGACGAGGTGCTGGTGCGTTTTGCGGTCCTTGGAGACGCGGAGCCAAAGCCCGAGGCGGCGTTTCCCGGCGTGGAAGCAGCGGTGCGCGACGTGAACGCCCTTGCGCGCGCAGGCCGGATCGATTTCGTGGCCGGCGTCGGCGATATCGCCCACAAGGGCACGATCATCCAGTATGAGAATGTCACGCCGGTGCTGCGGGCGCTGGAGCGCCCCTTCTACCCCATCATGGGCAATGAAGAGCACAACAGCACGGTGGAGCGGTATCTGGACTATGCCAGCCGGTGGAACCGGGAAATTACCAGCGCCAGCTATGTCCAGGATCTGGGCGCTGTCGTCATGGTCTATGCCTCGCCCGATTTCAGCCGGGACTTCAACGATGACGGGATTGACTGGATGCTGCAGCAGATTGCCGACGCAGCACCGCGCCCGGTCTTCCTGGTGGTTCACGCCGCGCAGGCGGGTGTCTATCCGGAAGATGCCGAGAAGGGCGTACACAATCCTCGCTTTGCCGAGGTCGTGGCCCAGACCAATCTCGCTGCCGTGACCTCGGGCGATCTGCACATGGACATGGAGCGCACGGTGCACTCCCGTCAGATCGGGCATGTGCATTACCTGCATATTCCGGCGCTCGAGCGCACCAAGATTCCCGATGAAACGCAGCACACGCCGATGTTCCGCGTTTTCACGGTTTCAGATGACGGGCATGTGCAGGTCGACACCTTCGAAGCGGGCAATCTGCAGCCTCTGGAGCGTCACGCCTACAGTTTCCAGATCAGCCTGCCCTAGCGGCGTCGGTGTGGTGGGCCCGGAGGGACTCGAACCCCCAACCAAGCGGTTATGAGCCGCCGGCTCTGACCAATTGAGCTACAGGCCCACCGTGAGAGGCGTGATAGCGCAGCGCGCCGCAGGGGGAAAGCGTGCGGCTCACGGTATTGTGCCAGGTTGGTGCTGTCTGCCTCGGGGCTGACTTTTGCCCGCCTTGTTTTCGCCGCGCGGGCATGGCGAGCTAGGATCAGACCTTCACAACGAAAAGGCTGGTCATATGCAATCCTCCCTTACCCGCTCCATCCGCGCCGAGCTGTCCCTGCTGCTGCGTGAGCGTGTCATGTTCGCCGCCACGGCGCTGGCGCTCGCGGTAGCGCTGCTGGCTGGCAGCCAGGCCAGCGCGCAGGACGCTGCCAACAATGAAGGCCGGCTGTCGCTGTCTGCCACTGGCGAAGTGCGCCTTGCGCCGGACATGGCGAGCGTCACCGCAGGGGCCGTCACCCGCGCCGATACAGCGTCCGAGGCGCTGGCCGCCAATGCCCGCCAGATGGCAGGCGTGTTCCGCGCGCTGGAGCAGGCCGGTATCGCCCGGCGCGATATCCAGACCTCGAACCTCTCGGTAAACCCTGTCTATGCGCCCTCTGACCCTGAACGCGGCGATGATCAGCGCATTATCGGCTATGAGGCCACCAATACGGTGCGCGCCAACGTACGCGATCTGGACCGGCTGGGCCGCACCATCGACGCGCTGGTCAATGCCGGGGCCAACCGCCTGCAGGGCGTGAACTTCACCCATTCCGATCCGGCAGAGGCACGCGATGAAGCCCGCCGCCGCGCGGTTACCGAGCTGGGCCGCCTGCGCGCGCTTTATTCCGAAGCGGCTGGTATCCGCACCGGACGCATGCTGTCACTGTCGGAATCGGGCGGCTATCAGCCTTCACCGATGGCCTATATGCGCGCCGACGCGGTGATGGCGGAAGCTTCTACCGAAGTCGCGCCGGGCGAGATCACCATCTCGGTGCAGGTCGATGCGGTGTGGGCAATCGAGCCGTAACGCTCACCAGACGAGGGCCGGCGCCTGCCAGCGGGGCTCAAGACCTGCTGGCAGGGCCGCGCCATCCTCGTTGATGCCTGCACTGATGAAGAGGCAGTCGAGCCCCTCGCGCGCCGCCCCCTTCAGATCGGTCGGAACCCCGTCCCCGATGGCAAGAATGCGCGCCTTTGGCGGCACATCGCCCATCAGCCCGGCGAGCATGTCATAGGCTTGTGTGTAGATGGGCGGGTGCGGCTTGCCGGCATAGTGAACTTCGCCGCCAAGCTGTTCATACCGCTCTGCCAGCGCGCCCGCGCAATATAGCAGGCTGCCGCCCGGTCCCTGCACGACGATGTCCGGATTGGCGCACACCATGGGCAGGCCGCGCGCCGCGCCGTGTGCCAACAGGTCTTCATAGTCGGCGGGCGTCTCGGTGAAATAGTCCACAAGGCCGGTGTTGGAGATGAAGGCCGCATCCGTTAGCGGGGCAAATTGCAGCCCGGAGCCTTCATAGATCGGGTCGTCCCAGTCCGGCCCCAGCTTGTAGGCTGGACCTGGCGCCATGCGCGAGAGGAGGGCGTGGGTCGCATCCCCGCTGGTGACGGCGGCATCCCACACGCCATCGGGCGCGCCCATGCCCTTGAGGAAATTGTGCAGCGAGCCTGACCGGCGCGGCGAGTTCGACAGAAGGCACACCTGCCCGCCTGCGCGGCGGAATGCCTGTAGCGCTTCCAGAGCTGGCGCAATCAGTGTGTCCCCATCGCGTATCACGCCCCATACATCGCACAGAACGGCGTCGTAATGGGTGCGAAGGGCGCTCAGACGGGCGGGCTCAACCGGTTTCATGGTCTGCGGTGAACCAGCCTTCGCGTTGCTGGTCAAGGCTGGCCTTCAAGGCGAAGGGTGCGCGAGGTGCCCGGCGGTATCAGCGTGCCGGACTCCAGCCGCCGTGCCCGGTCTTGCTGATAGAACGTGCGCAATTGCGCGTACGGGTCGCCTTCGCTCTCTCGCAAGGCGCCGAAGGCCTCGTCGAGTTCGACGCGCAGATCAAGCACGGTCTTGGCGCGTACCAGCCAGATCGCATCGCCATCGCGCACTCCTGTCAGCCACCAGGTGGGATGCGAATAACGGTCGACGAACCGTCCGCTGGCATCGCGCACGCTGGACGGGCCGAGGAAGGGCAGCACGATATAGGGACCGCTTTCCACGCCCCATGTCCCCAGCGTCAGGCCAAAATCGGTGTCATGCTCGGCGATATTGGCCTCAGTTGCGACATCAAACAGACCGCCGACGCCAACCGTGGTGTTGAACACGAACCGGCTCGCGGTCGAGAAGGCGGGGCCCGGCCGGCCTTGCAGCAGCAGGTTTGCAAACACCACGGGCTGATTGAGATTGGTCAGGAAGTTCGAGATGCCCCGCCGCCCGGTAGCGGGCACGACACCGCGATAGATGCCTGCCGCCGGACCGACGACAGCGCGGTCTGCTGCCACGTTAAATCCCAGTATGGCCCGGTTGGCAGGCTCGAACGGATCATTGGCTTCCAGCGATTGCGGGTTGGTGGTGCACGCCCCCAGAAGCAGCGGAACGAGC
The DNA here is from genome assembly GCA_964497275.1 of uncultured Oceanicaulis sp. GTDB lineage: Bacteria > Pseudomonadota > Alphaproteobacteria > Caulobacterales > Maricaulaceae > Glycocaulis. The sequence goes on along the minus strand of CAZCEG010000039.1, from coordinate 319 downwards.
CCTGCTATTGCAAGGCCGGTGCGAAGGGTAAGGCGAGGCTGGAAGCGTCCCATGGATCATCCTGTTGCGGGGCGTGGATTGCTCAGGGCGATAGATAGCAAGGCTGGTGAGGAAAGCGAGCGGCGCAAGGACGCCTTGCGCATTGAAATGCTCAGGATAATCGCATAAAGATATCTTTATGTGATTTTCGGGGGCCGCGCGGCATGCCAGACGGACGTTCAAGAGCAGCATCTCACGGATCACCGGACCATAGTCCGGCGATTTCGTTCGAATTTTTCCCGCGCAAGGATGAGGCGATGGAGACGCGGCTGTGGGATTC
>CAZCEG010000038.1:0-11682 GCA_964497275.1 uncultured Oceanicaulis sp. | reverse complement strand
GGGTGGCGGCGTGCTGCTGGCAGCGGTGGGGCTAGTGCTGCTGGTGCCGGTCCTGTCTGCACGCTTTGCAACGGCGGCAGGTCCGGCCAGCAACTGGATCGAGAGCCGCCTTGGCGGCGTTGGTGACGGCGAAGGCCTCGCCCCGCAATTTGCCATGGGGCTGGTACTGGGCGCAGTCTGGAGCCCTTGCGTCGGCCCGACGCTGGGCGCTGCCTCGCTCCTCGCCGCGCAAGGCCAGTCGCTGGGGCAGGTGGGCCTTGTCATGCTGCTTTTCGGCCTCGGCGCCGCCCTGCCGCTCGCCATTATCGGAACCGCCTCACGCGAGGTGCTGATGAAATGGCGCACCCGCATGCTCGCAGCCGGTTCGATGGGCAAGATGCTGCTGGGCGGCTTCCTGCTTCTGATCGGCGTGCTAGTGGCGACCGGCATGGACAAGGTGCTGGAGGCCTGGCTGATCGATCTGTCGCCTGAATGGCTCACCCGGCTGACGACCAGCCTGTGATCTGTCCGCTCAACACGATGTGATCTGGAAAGTGACCGATTATGCTGGCCGCTGCCGTTTCATCGCCTAGTCTGCATCCTGTAGCCGCAACACGCAGCGCGCACCGGCCCGGTGCCGCCATCAGGCAGGCAGGTGGAGAGAAGACGGTGACAGGCGAGGCCGATGCCAAGCTGAGAGCGCTCATGGTGCTCGCACAGTCCGGTGACAGGACCGCCTATCGCAGCGTGCTCGACATCTCCCGTGCGCAGCTTGCCGCCTATTTCCGCTATCGCCTGCGGGAAGATCCAGCAAGCGCGGACGATCTCATTCAGGAAACGCTGATCGCCATCCATACCAAGCGCGCGAGCTATGATGCACGCCATCCCTTCATGCCCTGGCTCTATGCGATCGCGCGTTACAAGCTGATCGACCATTACCGGCGTCACCGCGTGCGGCGGACAGAGCCCGAAGAGGCCGCAGGCGATATTGCCGATGAAACAGATGATACCCGCGCCGCCATGGCCCGGCTTGATCTGGAGACCCTGCTTGCCCGGTTGCCCGCCGGTCAGGCTGAGGCGATCCGGCGGACAAAGCTCGACGGACACAGCATCAGCGAAACCGCCGCAGCCATGAATATCAGTGAATCGCTTGTGAAGGTGAACGTGCATCGCGGCCTGAAGGCAGCCGCATCCCTTGTGGGACTGAAACAGGTGGACAGGCCATGACGCGCCTCATTGATGATCTGGTAGACGCTCTGGAACCCGCCCCTGTGCGGCCCGCGCTTGCCGTTTTCGGGGCACCGCTGGCATTGGCCAGCCTGCTGCCGCTTGCGGTCGTGGCATTCGTCTACGGTTTGCGGCCAGACATGGGCACGGCAATGGCCGGGCCCGTCTTCTGGGTGAAGCTGGCGGTGCCGGGCATCGTGGCGGCCGGCGCTGGCATCGCGCTCGCGCGCCTGTCGCGGCCGGGAGCCCCTCCCGGGCCCGGCCTCGCAATCGCCATACTCGCCATGCTGGGCCTGTTGACGGCTGGCCTCATCGGCCTCGCCCTATTGCCCGGAGACTTGCGCGTCCCGGCGCTGATGGGGCCGTCCTTGCAGAAATGCCTGGTCTCGATCAGCGTGTTTGGCGTGCCCTTCCTTGCCGCAGGGTTCTGGGCCATGCGCCGGCTGGCACCTGTCCAGCCGCGTCTGGCAGGGTTTGCGCTGGGGCTTGTCGCAGGCGGGCTGGCGGCAGCGGTTTATGCCCTCTCCTGCGGAGAGGACGCGCTGGCCTTCATTGCCAGCTGGTATCAGCTCGGCATGCTGATCGTCGCTTCAGCAGGCGCCCTCATCGCACCGCGCCTCCTGCGCTGGTAAAGCGCGCGCAAGGACCCTGTTTCAAGAAAAAAGTGGTAGCGGGGGAGAGACTTGAACTCTCGACCTCAGGATTATGAGTCCTGCGCTCTAACCAGCTGAGCTACCCCGCCACTGGGGTTCGGGCGCCTTGCGCCCCCGGCGCACGACGCACCGGAGGCGCGGATATACGCAAAGCCGTCAGCGGAGGCAAGCGGCCCCGTTCACCTGAAGGCGGCAGGGGGTGATCAGGCCGCGCGCACACCTTCGAGGAAGCGGGCCACGGCGCTGCGCAGTGTTCCGGCTTCCTGGGTGAGACCATGAGAGGCCTGATTGACCTGGGCGGCGCACTGGCCGGTTTCCGACGCTGCGGCATCGACACCTTGAATGGCCTGCGACACGCGGCGCGTGCCGCCTGCGGCTTCCTGCGCCGAGCGGGTGATTTCCTCGGCTGCGGCGCGCTGTTCTTCCATGGCCGCAGCAATCGCGGTGGAAATCTCGTTCATCTCCTTGATCACCCCGCCAATGGCCGTGATGGCGCTGACAGCCTTTTCGGTGGCAGACTGGATGCCGGAGACCTGTTCGGAGATGGAGCCGGTGGCCCGCGCAGTCTGCTCGGCGAGTGTCTTCCCCTCGCTGGCGACCACCGCAAAGCCTTTGCCGGCCTCGCCAGCGCGCGCGGCCTCGATAGTGGCGTTCAGCGCCAGAAGATTGGTCTTCTCCGCGATTTCGTTGATCAGGCGCACCACGCCGTCAATGCGGCCTGCTGCTTCACTAAGGGCCGTCACGTCCTGGCTGGCACCGGACACCTCGTCAGCGGCATTGCGCGCGATGAGGGAGGAACGGGAAATCTGCTGGGCGATCTCGGCGATGGAGGAGGTCATCTCCTCGGCAGCGGCGGCCACCGTGTCGACATTCTGCGCGGCAAGCACACCGGCCTCGTTCACCTCTGCGGTGCGTTCAGCGGCACTGCCCGAACTTTCGGTGAGCGCATTGGCGGCCATCTCCATCTCGCCAGCGGCATGCGACACCGCTTCGAGTGCGCGAGTGGAGGTCGCTTCAAAGTCCTTCACCAGCGTCTCGATGGTCTTGGCGCGGGCTTCACGGGCGGCGCGCTCAGCCGCGCTCTCGCTGGCAAGGCGCACACGCTCGATCTCGTTCTCACGGAAGACCGCAACCGCGCGGGCCATATCGGCAATCTCGTCCTTGCCCGCATCATCGACCGCCTGACCGGTATCGCCGGAGGCAAGCGCGGTCATGGTGCGCGAGATGTGCGTCAGACGCTTGAGGAGGTTCGCATTCACATAGAACCAGCCGATCACGCCCGCGATCAGTACGGCGCCAACCGCCATGATGGCCAGCAGGACCTGGCCGGACACGACCGCTGTATAGCCATTGGAGCGAGCCTGCGCCGTCATGGCGACAGCATCGGCCACCACAGCGTCAACTTCAGCCGACAGAAGGGCATGAGCGATACGCGCATCCTCGACGGCATCACCGGCGGCAGTTTCAGCCTCGATCTCGGCACGGCGCAGCGCAAACACACCGCCCGCACCCTCACCGCGCGCCACCAGCGCTTCGGCAGGCTGCGTGACGTCTGCGCCCGCCGCATCGCCCAGAATGGCGAGATTGACCATCAGCTCGTCCATGGCGAGCTCGAAGCGGCCTTCCACGTCGGCCACCTCGCCCGTCGATTGTGCGCCATCAAGCTCGGCATACTGCGTAAGGATCAGGTTCAGGTCCGCGATAAGGCGCAGATAGGTTTCAAGTTCGGCAGCATTGGCCGCATCGTCGAGCCCGGTTTCGAGCGCGGCAACGGCCTGTGCCCGGTCAGAGATGGCGCGCGCCACGGCATCAAGGCGGGCACTGCGCGCTTCCAGATTGGCGCGGGCAGGCTCTTCCGCCCCGTTCACGCCATCAGCGAGATCATCGAGCAACCCTGTCAGGGCGCTCGCCCTGTCGGCGGACAGACCCGCCGCACCCAGATCGGAAATGGCACCGCGCGCGCGCTCCAGCAGGCTTTGCAGGCGTGCCTCGGAAGCCGTCATGTCAACCGCATCAACAGAACGGGCAAAGGCAGCCAGCTCACCCGTGATCGCGCCGCTGGCCGCTTCCAGCGCATTGGCTGCCGCCGCCATGGGAGCGGCTTCCTCCACCACACCGGTCAGGGCACCGCGCGCACTTTGCAGGGCGATCATGCCTGCCATGGCGGCAGCCACACCCGTCATCGCCACCAGAGCAAATGCCGCGACAAGGCGCGTCTGTACCGAATGCAGATTGAAGGACATGCGATTTTCCCCGTTATGGTTAACGCGCCGGGCGCGAAAAAGGGCGGCCGGGAATCACCCCAGGGCCGCCCTTCGACTAATTAGGCCTAACCGGCAAACGCGAAGTTAAAGACCTGCTCAACGCCTTCGGTGGTCTCACCGGCGGGCGCATAGCGCCACTGTTCAAGAGCGCGCAGCACGGCCCGCTCGAACACACCGGCCGGCGTGGCTTCCACCACTTCGACATCGGCCACTTCGCCTTCCGGCGTCACGTTGTAGCGAACGGTCACCTGGCCTTCGAGGTTACGGCGCTCGGCGCCGCGCGGATATTCTGGCGCCACGACATTGACGGTCTGACGGTCATTGGCCAGCGCAGGCGCTGCAACAAAACCCGACGCCATGACAGCAGCCAGCACTACAGATTTGAAGAGTTTCATGATGTCACCCAACCCAGATTGACGCCGCCGTTTGCGCGGCTTGAGACTACACCCCACCGACGGTTTTCCGTTCGGCATGACATGTCTTACTGAGGATGGGTTTCCATCGGCTTAATCGATGTGCCGATTACTCCAGCGGCGTGCCAAGAGCCTCTGCTGCTGAACGAGCGGCCATTGCCTCGCCATCTGTGCGCGCGGCCCCGGCAGCGGTCTGAAAGAGCTCGCGTGCCTCATCGAGGCGGCCAGCGCTCGCCCGGATGCGGGCAAGGCCCAGCGCAGCAGCAAAATGGCCGGGTTCAAACGCCAGCACACGCTCGTAGAGCGTCTGCGCATCCCCGGTGCGACCCGCCTCCATCAGGCAGTTACCATGAGCGGCCATGACGCCGAGATCCCAGGGCGTATCCTCCAGGTTATCGGCCGTCTGCGCGCACACTCCACCAGCCGATGGCGTCAGCGATACCGGTGTCCCGCGCGACGCAGTGCCTGTCTGGGGGGCTGACACATCACCGGTGGCGGTATCAGTCTGGGAAGATGTGGCCGTTTCACCGCCAGCAGCCGTAGCGGAAGCCGCTTCGGTCTGCGTGGCAGGCCCTTCCGAGCCAGTGGCGTGGCGCTCTGTGACCCGTGCGGCAGGCGCAAGCACAGGGCTTGCCGCCGACACGGCAACACCCTCCAGCGCGACGATAATTCCGCCTTCAGCCAGATGCGCGCTCGCGGTTTCCCACTGGCCATCGAGGCGGATGTCACAACTGTCTGCACCTGCACCCGAAAGCGTGATCCGGCTCACCGGACGCCCCGCAGGCGGCACGATCTGACGCGCATCGCACGCCCCGCCATCGAGGCGCAGCGAGATGGCCCCATCGAGCGTGGAGAACTCCATCGTCCGGGGCTGGGAATCCAGCGCCAGCCAGAGATCAGCCGCGCCCTCGCGCACATTGACAAGGCGCGCATCGGATAGCCCTTGCAGGCCTGATGGCTCGGAAGTGTCAGCGGCGGCAAGCGCGCCAGCAAGGGCAAGAAGTACGATCATCCTTGCAGATTGCCGTGAGTCGGCGTCTCCGCGAGCGCTCTAACTGACACCGCCGGACAGGCACACATCATGGGCCAGCGCGCCAAGCAGGCGGCCATCTGCATCCACGACGTGCTCATAGAGATAGCAGCCATCGCCTGCATCCGGGACGGGACCGTGGATGAAGATGGGATCGCCTTCACCGGCCAGCGTCGGCGCGGTGTCTGACACGGCCTGCCAGCTGGTGCGGTCTCCGCTTGCCGTGCAGTCAAACCGCCCGGCTCCCGGATATTCAAAGCGCACCACCACGCCGCCCTCATGATGGCGTGCATGAACGACACGGCGGTTTCCGGCTCCACGTACATGGGCGAGCGCCGAGACGGCGCTATTGGCCCGGCAGGCCTCCATGGCAGGCAGGAAATCACCGATCTGGTGCGTCCAGAGCGGATAGGGTCCGGTTTCGCGCGCGCAGCCCTGCCAGGCGCGTCCACCAATGGTGAGCGCTGCAAAATGCCCATAGCGCAGATCGCCAATGGCGCACGGCCCTGCGGTCAGCACCAGCGCCACCTCGCCATGCCGGTCCAACCTGCCCTCAAAGCGGCGTACACCGTCTGCCAGCCACGGCTCTGCCATCTCCAGCCGGGGCAGGAGGATGGAGGCTGCGCCGGTATCGATAAGGGTATCGATCTCGACGCGGCCATCGGGCGCTGCGTCAAATACCAGCTCGACCCAGAAGCCATCCCCTTCCGCGATATAGCCGGAAAGCTCGGGCCGCGAGGTCTCTCGGGCGGTGAAACCTGTAGTCTCCCCTCTGGCGGAGAAGCCGCTGGTGAGGTCCGGTGCCGGTGTGGCGCAAGCCGACAATCCGGCAAGGAGGACGAGCCCGGCCAACCACGACACTGCGTGCGTCACGCGTTTCTGACCCGCCATGACCGCCCTCCCCCGTTTAGCGTTCTAGTAAACCTCGAACAGGCCCGCTGCGCCCATGCCGCCACCGACGCACATGGTGATGACGACGTATTTCACGCCCCGGCGCTTGCCCTCGATCAGGGCGTGGCCAACCATGCGCGCACCGCTCATGCCATAGGGGTGACCGATGGAGATGGCCCCGCCATTGACGTTCAGCCGGTCATTCGGGATGCCCAGCTTGTCGCGGCAATAGAGCACCTGCACGGCGAAAGCCTCATTCAGCTCCCACAGGCCGATATCGTCCATCTTCAGGCCATTGGCCTTGAGGAGTTTCGGCACGGCATAGACAGGGCCAATGCCCATCTCGTCCGGATCAAGGCCTGCGACGGCAATACCGCGATAGGCGCCCAGCGGGCTAAGGCCCCGGCGCTCGGCTTCTTTCGCTTCCATCAGCACGCTGGCCGACGCGCCATCGGAAAGCTGGGAGGCGTTACCGGCGGTGATAAACTTGCCTTCCTTCACCTTCTGGCCGTTCGCGTGCACCGTGCGCAGGCCCTGCAGGCCTTCGAGCGTCGTATCGGCGCGGTTGCCCTCATCCTTTTCCAGCTTGGTATCGACGATGGATATCTGGCCTGTGGCCTTGTCCATCACGCCCATCTGGCTCGCGAGCGGGACGATCTCGTCATCGAACTTGCCCGCGGCCTGAGCCGCGGCCGTGCGCTGCTGGGATTGCAGCGCATACTCGTCCTGCACGTCGCGCGAAACCTTGTAGCGCTCGGCCACGATCTCGGCCGTCTCCAGCATGGACATGTAGAGGTCAGGGCGGTGCTCATTGATCCACGGATCAAAGGCGCGGTGCAGGTTCATGTGCTCGTTCTGGACCAGCGAGATCGACTCAAGACCGCCGCCGACCGTGATGGTCATACCATCGGAGATGATCTGCTTGGCCGCCATCGAGATCGCCATCAGGCCGGAGGCGCACTGACGGTCCACCGTCTGGCCGGAGACGGTCGTGGGCAGCCCGCCGCGAATGAGGCACTGACGCGCCGTGTTCTGGAAGGTGGAGCCCTGCTGCATGGCAGCGCCCATCACGACATCGTCGATTTCTGCTCCGTCAACGCCGGAGCGCTTCACCGCATGAGCGATGACGTGGCCGCCCAGCTCCTGGGCCTGCGTATTGTTGAAGGCGCCGCGATAGGCGCGGCCAATGGGGGTGCGGGCGGTCGATACGATGACGGCTTCACGCATGTGTCTGTCTCCTCCGGATCGCGTCGGTCTAGCCGAGCTTTACGCCGGCAGCCTGAGCCGCCTTGGCAATGAATTTCATGGTCTGCTGTCCGCCCTGTTCATAGGGCTCCTGACCCTTGGCGTCGAGAATTTGCGCAAAATGCTTTGCGACATTTTCCGGCGTCTGTTCGGCGGGTGGCAGGAAGATGCCATCCGTCTCATAGATGCGGCTGGCAGCGTATCCGCCCGCACCGGCACACAGAATGGTGCGGCTCGGCGCATCCTCGCTGACGAGATAGACCAGCCCCGCCGTCACGCTTTCCACCGTCATCAGCTTGAGCGCCTCTTCCGGGATCAGGCCTTCGGTCATGCGGGTGCGCGCAGTCGGGGAGAGCGCGTTGACGCGGATATTGTTCTTTGCGCCTTCCAGGTGCAGCACATTCATGAAGCCGACGAGGCCCATCTTCGCCGCGCCGTAATTGGACTGGCCGAAATTGCCGTAAATGCCCGAGGACGAGCTGGTCATCACCACGCGGCCATAATTGGCCTCGCGCATGATGTCCCACACCGCCTTGGTGCAGGTCGCCGCGCCCATCAGGTGCACATCGACGACCGCCTTGAAATCCTCAAGGCTCATGTTGGCAAAGCTCTTGTCGCGCAGGATTCCGGCATTGTTTACAAGGATATCGACCCGGCCCCATTTTTTCATGGCGCTGTCGACCATGTCGGCAACCTCATCGGCCTTGGTGACGTTCGCGCCGTGCGCGATGGCCTCGCCGCCTGCAGCCTCGATCTCGTTGACGACGGCCTGCGCCGCGCTGATCGAGCCGCCCGTGCCATCGACCGCGCCGCCCAGATCATTGACCACGACTTTCGCCCCACGCGCAGCCAGCGCCAGCGCATGGGAGCGGCCAAGGCCTGCCCCTGCGCCCGTGATGATGGCCACGCGGCCGTCAAACCGGATATCGCTCATGAATATCTTCCCCTGATCTGGTGATATGGTCTGGCGGGAACTGGACCCGCTCTATTGCTGGCGCGAAGTGAGCCTCCTTTTGCGCTGCGATGCAACAGGCAAGGGCTGAAACAGGCGCAGTGCCGAAGCCAGACAAAAAGAAACCCCGGACGGCCTGGCCTGTCCGGGGCTTCAATCAGTACTCGTCGGACGTGAAGCTTATTCCGCCGCCTGACGCGTTCCTGCGCGGGCATCCTCGATGCGCTGGCGGGCGATCTCGTCAGCGATCAGATTGGCCGGACGGCCCTGATTTTCTGCCGCGTCGAGAATCTCACCGAGCGTCATGCGCAGGCCTTGCAGCTTGCCTTCCACCCAGTTGCGGTCGAAGCGGGTGTCGATCTCGCCCATGATGTTGATGATGCCGCCGGCATTGATCACATAGTCCGGCGCGTAGGCGATTTTGCGCTTCATCAGCTCTGCGCCCATCTCGCGGGTGGCCAGCTGGTTGTTGGCAGCCCCGGCAACGGCGCGCACTTTCAGCCGGTCGATCGTGTTCTCATTGATGATCGCGCCCAGCGCGCACGGGGTGAAGATATCGGCCTCGACATCATAGATATCGTCCTTGCCGACCGTCTTTGCGCCCAGCTCGGCTGCGAGCTTTTCCAGCGCGTCGACATTGATGTCGGTCAGGGTCAGTACCGCGCCGGCTTTGGCAAGGTGGCGGCAGAGATAAGCGCCGACATGGCCGGTTGCGCCCTGCACCGCGATGCGCACGCCTTCAAGCGAGGACTTGCCCAGCACCTTCTCAGCAACGACCTCGATGCCGAGATAGACACCCTTGGCGGTGACGGGCGAAGGATCGCCCGTGCCTTGCGGCAGGCCGACCACGTGGCGGGTCGTACGGCGCGCGCTGACCATGTCCTCGGGGCCGACGCCCACGTCTTCAGCCGAGATGTAATGCCCGCCGAGCGAGTCTACCGCGCGGCCAAAGGCCTGGAACAGGGCTTCGCGGTCAAACTCGCCCTTCGGCTTGATGATCACGCTCTTGCCGCCACCAATCGGCAGGTCGGCCATGATGTTCTTGTAGCTCATGCCCTGCGACAGACGCAGCACGTCCGTCACGGCATCGGCAGAGCTGTCATACGCCCACATGCGGCAACCGCCGACCGCCGGACCGCGCACGGTGGAGTGCACGGCGATGATGGTCTGAAGGCCGGTCGCCGGGTCGGTGGCAAACAGCACCTTCTCGTGATTGTCGAAGGAAGGATGCTCAAACACGCTGGCAGGCACGCTCATGGGGGAGTTCCTTTGGCTGTAGCTGGGCCGGTCATCCGGCGCGCTGGCAGCAGATCAACGGTGTGGGCTGGTTCTTCATGCCCGTTCAGCGCCCTTGGACAACCGGATCTGCCGTGTTCATGAGCCGCCGTTTACTCCCCTTCCTTCTCAAGCGCAAGTTACGGAAATATATGGCACTTTGTCCGGTCAAAGTGTCAGACGAGGATTTCGCGGATGCGAGATCGCAAGAAAGGCAAAACCTCGTTTTCAAACCAAGGGTTCCGTCTTAACCATGCCGTGTTGCGCCAGCTCGGGTGCGGCAGCGCAACAAAGCGCGGGAGGAAATCTCGCCAGCGCAGCACGGCCTCGGTCAGGGTCTCGCGGGGGCGCAGATCGAGGTAATGGCGCTGGGCATGGGCGCCGACGAGCAGGGTGAGTTCAACGCTTTCAAGGCTTTGAGTGAGTCGGCCCTGCCAGAGCGGGGCGCACTCGCGCCGGGGCGGCAGATCTCCGCCCTTCGCATCCAGCCCAGGAAAGCAGAAGCCCATGGGCGTGATGGCAAACAGGCGCGGATCGTAGAACTCCGCTTCGCTGACCCCCATCCAGCTGCGCAATCGGTCGCCAGAGGGATCGGTGAAGGGACGCCCCGATGCCTGCACCCGCGTGCCCGGCGCCTGCCCGATAATGCGGATGCGGGCAGATGAACTGCCCTGCAGGACAGGGCGGCAGGGATGGACAAGATGGGGCTGGCAGACGCGGCAGGCGCGTATGTCAGCTGCCAATGTCTCAAAGGGTTCAGTCATCGCTCTCTGGCGTGGTGCCTTGGGTCTGCGGCAGGGAGAGGCGATAGACGCCCTTGAAGTCCTCCGGATCCACGGGCTTTCCCTTTCGCAGGATGGAAATCTGTCCCTTGCGAGCCATCCCCACAGCCACGGCGCGCACCTCGCGCATGCGCTTTTGCCACTCCTCCGGCCAGACCGCGCGTGCGGCCTCTGACGGGCAGATGGATTTGCCCACGCCCCGTTGCTCGACGAGGGTGAGAATCGCAGTCTCTATGGTGTCCTTGCTCATGGAATGGAGATAGCGCCGATCATGCGCCGTGACCACCGCCCCTACTGGATGCATAGCGCGTGGGAAGCGTATGAGAACGCGTGGGTGTCCCACTTCCTCAAAGCCCATTTCGAGGCGCTGGGGCCGGATCCCAAGATCGTGCGGCCGTGGAATATGGAAGTGTTCGGGCCGAATATCCGCGTGGGCCGCGCCCTGCATGTGGTCACGCGCCGCGACCAGCCGGTGAGCTTCACCGTGTGGTCGCCCGGCGATGTGCCCGGCTCCATCACGATTGGCGATTGCTGCTTCTTTGCGGGCGGGGTGCGCCTCCTGGCGGGCGGGTCGATCACGATTGGCGATGGCGCGCTGATCGCCAAGTCCGTCACCATCACCGATTCCGACTGGCACGGGCTTTATGACCGCATCGATCCGCGCCCTGAAAGCAAGCCCGTCACCATCGGCCGCAATGTCTGGATTGGCGACGGCGCGTTCGTCGGCAAGGGCATCACCATTGGCGACAATGCTGTCATCGGCGCGCGCAGCGTCGTCACCCGCGATGTGCCTGCCAACACAGTGGTGGCAGGCAATCCGGCAAAGCCGGTTAAAGAGCTCGACCCTGACGGACCTTATCGGACCCGCATGGATCTGCTGGGCGATCCCAAGGGGCTTAACGCCTTCATGGAAAACGCCTACCGCGACGCACTCAAAGGCAATTCCACCCTTGGCTGGCTACGCTCGAAGC
>CAZCEG010000037.1:0-11771 GCA_964497275.1 uncultured Oceanicaulis sp. | reverse complement strand
GCACCGTGTCGCTCTGGAGCACAACAGCCGGGCAGGCCTGCATGTCTGCAATGAGGCGACGGCGCCGATTGGCGTCGCTATAGCCGCCCAGAACAATGAGCGCTGGGAGAGCCGCGGCTGGTGGCGGATTGAGGCAGGCGGGTGCCTGCGCGTCCTTGCCCGGCGTCTGGCGCCGGGGGACGCATTCGTCTTCGCCCAGCGTCTGGGCGAAGACCGTATCGAGGCGCTGCGCGGCGGCGTGGAGAATTTCTGCGTTGCACCGGGCCGCTTTCTGGCCGAGGGACGCACAGGCTGCGTTGATCGGGGCTACACCAATGCCAGCTTCCGCCCCAGCCCCGTTCCGGTCGAGGGGCGGGCGGTGCTGAACCTGTCTGATTCTGACTTTGAGGACCCGCTGCTGTGAGCGCCCTGAAGAACCGCGATATCTGGGTTTTCGATCTCGATAACACGCTTTATCCCGCCCACCTCGCTGTCATGAGCCAGGTCGAGCAGCGCATGACCGAGTTCGTCATGCGTACGTTGAACCTTGACCGTGAGGCGGCCTTCAAGGTGCAGCACGGCTACTGGCACGAGTATGGCACGACGCTGAACGGGCTGATGGTGAACCACCAGATCGACAGCGCCGAGTTTCTCGACTTCGTGCACGATATCGACCATTCGGTGCTCACGCCTGATCCGGCTCTGGCCAGCCATATCGCCGCGCTTTCCGGCCCCCGCTATGTCTACACCAACGGGACGGTGAGCCATGCCGAGCGGGTGATCGCCCGGCTCGGCCTCGACAATGTGTTCGACGACATTTTCGACATCGCTGCTTCCGGGTTCACGCCCAAGCCCCACCGGGAGAGTTTTGACCGCTTTACCCGGCAGCTGGGGGTCGATCCGTCGCGTGCGGTGATGTTTGAAGATTCGGCGCGCAATCTGGAAACGGCCGCCCAGATGGGTTTTGCCACCGTGCTGGTGCGTGCCAGCCAGCCTACGACCTGCGGCCATACGGCAGGGCCGGGAGAGCACCCCGATCATGTCGATTTCGCCATTGATGACCTTCCAGCCTTCCTGAAAGGCCTTGTACAGACTTCGGAGACGAGACCGGCATGACCGATACCAGCGCCCTTAGAACGGCCATTGAAGCGGGCTGGGAAGCCCGGGAGAGCCTTTCAGTCTCCACGCGCGGCGAAGTGCGTGACGCGGTGGATGCCGCTCTGGCGGCGCTCGACGATGGTAGTCTGCGCGTTGCGTCCAGAGGCGGCAATGGCGACTGGGTTGTCCATGAATGGCTGAAGAAAGCCGTGCTCCTGTCGTTCCGCCTCGAGCCCAACCGGCGCATGGGCCTGCCCGGCGCGCCGGTGCCGGGGCCGTGGTGGGACAAGGTAGCGGTGAAATGGGATGGCTGGACCGGCCCGGATTTCGAACGCGCAGGCTTCCGCGCCGTGCCGGGTTCCGTGGTCCGCAGGGGCAGTTTCATCGCCAAGGGGGCAGTTTTGATGCCCTCTTTCGTCAATATCGGTGCCTATGTGGGCGAAGGCACGATGGTCGATACCTGGGCCACGATCGGTTCGTGCGCCCAGATCGGAGCCAATGTGCACGTCTCTGGCGGGGTTGGCATTGGCGGCGTTCTGGAGCCCCTTCAGGCCGCACCTGTCATCATCGAGGACAATGTCTTCATCGGTGCGCGCTCTGAAGTCGCTGAAGGCGTGATCGTGCGCGAGGGGGCCGTTATCTCCATGGGCGTGTTCCTTGGCGCATCGACCAAGATCGTGGATCGGGCGACCGGCGAGATCACGCGCGGCGAGGTGCCTTCCTACGCCGTGGTCGTGCCGGGCACGCTGCCTGATCCCAAGGGCGGGCCGTCGCTGGCTTGCGCGGTGATCGTCAAGCGCGTGGACGCACAGACCCGCGCCAAGACCGGTATCAACGCACTCCTGCGCGATTAGCGCTCTCCGACAGCGCGCATGAAAAACCCCGGACGTTGCCGTCCGGGGTTTTTTTGCCGATGGCCCTTGAGCCAAGCCGGTATGCCCTATTCGGGCGCGCCGTCTTCCGGGCTTTCCGCAGGCTGCTCTTCCATCGCCTCTTCGGCTTCCTCAGCAGCTTCTTCAACAGCGTCAGCAGCGTCCTCGGCAGCCTGTTGAGAGGCATCGAGCGCTTCCTGGGCGGTCTCTTGTGCCTCTTCGACAGCCTCGTCGACGGCTTGGCCAGCTTCTTCCGCCGGGCCTTGCTCCTCACACGCAGCGATGATGGCGCTTGCGGCGAAGGCGGCCAGTACAAACTTCTTCATCGTCAAATAACTCCCTATGTGACCTGTCCATGGAGAGGCCGGCTGCGCGTATCCTGCCCAGTGTTCACAGCCTCGCGGACTCAACCGCACGAAGGAGGCGAACAGTTAATTGTCTCTACGTCAAGCGCGAACAGGCCAATAAGGGCCAATAACGCTTGCGTCCGCGCCATATTTAAACGCTCTTGCCCGCCCTGCAGTTCCAGCTCCTCTTCGCCGCAACTGCAAATCGCTTCGTTACAACCCTGTCATGCGGCGGCATGGACGCCGCGCGCAATGGCGCGAGCGAGGCAATCGGCAGCCAGTGATCCGATCCGTGCCACCGACAGCGCGGCCGGTTCGGGCAAGGGCTTGCGGGCCGTGGAGGCGGCAAACACCACATCGCCGTCAAAAGGCGTGTGCACAGGGCGGATCGCCCTTGCCATGCCGTCCTGGGCCATCACGGCAATGCGGCGGGCCTGATCCGGGGTGAGGGCAGCATCGGTGGCGATAATGGCAAGTGTTGTGTTTTCGCGTGGTGCGGGAGTGAACTTGGCCTCGCCCCAGTCTTCCAGATCCTCAAGCGGTGTGGCCGCAAAGCGCACCCCGCCAAACTCGTCATCGCGTTCAAACGGCGCTGCCCAGTAGGAGCGGGTTCCCGGCACGCGCACAGAGCCGAAGCTGTTCACACACGCCAACGCGGCGACAATGATGCCGTCAGACGTGCGCGCGCTCGCTGACCCCGTGCCGCCGGGCAGGGTACCTGCCATCGCGCCATAGCCCGCTCCTGCCTTGCCCTGCACGACTGGCCGGGCGTGGCGGGCGTCGGCGAGCGCTGCCCGCCCCAGTGCGCCATAGGGCGGTGTATCACCCCAGTCCTTTGCCCCGCCATTGGCGAGGTCATAGAGGATGGCGGCCGGAACGATGGGCGATACCGGCACGCCCGGACGCGGGATAAGTGCAAACCCTCGCCCCTCTGCCCCCAAGGCCGCGCACACCGCATCAGCAGCGCCCAGGCCATAGACCGAGCCGCCGGAGAGCACGATCGCATCAACCGCGTCGACAAGGCCGCCGGGGCGCAATACATCGCTTTCGCGTGTGCCGGGCCCGCCGCCGCGCACGTCGATGGCGGCAATGGCGGGTGCATCGAAAAGACAGACCGTAACGCCGGTGCGCACGGTTCCATCATGAGCCTGCCCTACGGCCAGCCCTGCAATGTCTGTGATGTCGTTACGCATGATTGCCTCGCACGCCCGCCTGCAAGCGGGAGGCTATACCGGCCCGCTTCACGTGCAAAAGAAAACCCCCGCAAGGCGGGTGCCTTGCGGGGGTGCTCCACGCCCTGAGGCGTCAGGCTGTTACCAGTTCACGCGCAGGCGGCCATAGACATAGCGTCCATTGAAGCCGGCCGGGGAGAAGGACGAGAAGGGCAGGATGCCGTTGAAGTTCAGACCGGCCGGGACGTTATCAGGATAGCTGTCGAACACGTTGTTGGCACCGAGCGCGAAATTCACCCGGTCGGTGATGTCGATATTACCTTCAAGGTCGATCACCCATTGCTCTGACAGCTGCACGTCGTTGGCAGGAGCGGTGCCCGCAGACAGGGTTTCGCCAAAGCGCGTAGCGCGGGCAAAGCCACCCAGACGGTCACGTGACCAGTCAAGCCCAAGAATGAACTTGTTGCGCGGCGTACCCTCTTCCAGCCGCAACGTAGCCTGGCGGCCGAAGATTGTCGGCGGCGGCGTCAGCGAAGACAGAACGCCGGTGGACTGGATATTGCTGAGTTCCACGGTGTTGTAGTTGTAGCCAAACGTGGCGGAGAAGTCGCCGATATTGTCGACGGTCCAGCCATAGCTGGCGACAATGTCAACGCCCTCGGTGGTGCTGTCCGCGGCATTCAGGAAGAAGCGCGCAGAAGTTACACCTGCCGGCAGGATCGCCTGCACCGCGGCCGAGTTGAGGTTTTCCGACAGCAGAATACGGTCATCAATCTCGATCCGGTAGGCATCGATCGTGAGCGCAAAACCACCTGTGGCGAACACGGCGCCGAGCGAATAGTTCACGGATGTCTCAGGTTCGAGCGGCGTCGCGCCCAGGGCTACCGCAACAGGGCTGGAGACCGGGAAGGTGCCGGTTTCAAACGGCACGCCGTTCGTGAACACCGTAGCAGTCGATGTGAAGAAGGACTGGTGCAGCGACGGGGCCCGGAAACCGGTGCTGACGGAGCCCCTGAGAGCCAGTGCGTCAGTCAGCTCGAGGCGAGCCGCAACACGCCCGTTAAGGGAGTCGCCAAAGTCTGAGTAGTTCTCGTAACGACCGGCCAGCGACACCGTCAGACGATTGGTCAGATCCGCTTCGAGATCGACATAGGCGCTGAACGACTCGCGGCTGGCATCCACTTCGTTGCTGGGCTGGAAGCCCGGGAAGACCTGGCTGCCTGGCGCGCCCGGGAAGGTGCCCTGTACATACGAGCCCAGTTCACCGGCACCAATCTCGAAGTTTTCAAAGCGTGCCTCGAGGCCGACACCGACATTGAGGGGGCCAGCGAAGGCCTCAACGGGATATTGGCGCACAAGATCAAAGTTGGCGACCGCCTGGCTGTAGGCCAGCTGACCGGCATAGAACTCGGTGGGGCTTGCCGGCCCCAGCGTCGTGTTCAGCGTGTTGCGGATCGTATAATCGATCTGGTTACGGCCGTAGATCAGGCTGGCATCGGCAGACCATTCGCCAAGCTCTGCGCGCAGGCCGCCGCCGACCGAGTAGTCTTCGACTTCGGGCGCGATCAGCGGGAGGAAGCCATCGGGGTAGATGGCCAGCACGTTACGGGCATCGAGCGCCCTGCGATAAAAGCCCGCCGAATCGGCCTCCCGGTTCTGGTAGCTGGCAAAGCCATAAATCTCGTTCCCGTTGGCAAACGGGATGCCGGCATTGGCCAGCAAGGTGATGTCACGCGCGTTGGGGTTGCCGAAGCGGTGATTAAGGCGGTTGAAGCTGGCCTCGCGGGGGTCATTGGCGGTGGGATATTGCTGGCGCGGATCGGGACCGGAGCGGTTGGTCGCGCTGCGATCGCGGACTTCGCCGGAAATCGTCAGGAAGCCGTCAGCACCCAGCGGCAGGCCGGCCCAGCCGGCGGCGCTGAAGGTCTCCCCGTCGCGTTCGTCGCGATCGCCGCTCAGCAGCGGAACAGTGGTGACATTTTGTCCATAGGTCAGCGTTGCGCCGCCGCCTTCACGCGCTTCGCGCAGACGCACGTTGATCACGCCTGCAATAGCGTCGGAACCGTACTGGGCAGCCGCGCCATCGCGCAGCACTTCCACGGCACCAATGGCCGAAGTCGGGATGGTGTTAAGGTCGACAGCGGCCGATCCGCGGCCCACCGATCCATTGAGATTGACCAGCGCGCTCACGTGACGACGCTTTCCGTTGATAAGCGTCAGCGTCTGATCTGGCCCGAGGCCCCGCAGCGTAGCCGGACGTACCGTGTCAGTGCCATCGGTCAGCGAGGGTTGCGGGAATGAGAATGACGGTACGGCGTAATTCAGCGCGACGTTGAGCTCGGTGGAGCCGTTGTTTTCCAGCTGGGCGTTCGAGATCACGTCAACGGGAGCGAGGGTCTGAAGCGCGGTACGCCCTTCGGTGCGCGTGCCGGTGACGACGATGGTGTCGTCGGCGGCACGGTTGGTTTCCTGCGCATGGGCAGCTGCCATGGCAACCAGCGCCAGAGCGGTGGAGGAGAGAAGTGTTTTCATCGTGGATAGTCCCCTGGGATTTGCCCTCGCCTCGCTACCGGATTGTAGTGACGGTGTCAGAGGGCGTTCAAAGTCTGTTAATGTCCGGACATTGTGGTTTGAGCACGCAAAGTCCAGAGCCGCCGTTAATGATTACGACGGTTGAATGACAGATGTTGCCGCATAGCAACAGTCTGGAGCGGTGGCGGATGGCGGCTGACGGCCATGCAGAAAAACTAACTTTGCCATGGAATGTCCCGTCTGCCGTGAAGATTCAGGATTGCTGATCGACAACCTGATCAATAACTTGTAGGCACAACATCCGCTCTTCAACCCGCCGGCAATCTAGAAGGCCTCATGGCGTCGTTAGAAAATCTATCGCCACCTGATGCAGGCGACGCCTATGTCCAGCCGCTCCTGCCGCTCAATGCGCTGCGAGCCTTTGAGTGTGCTGTGCGCCGGGGCAGTCTTGCCGGTGCCGCACGGGAGCTGGGTGTGACGCCGGGAGCGGTCTCCCAGCAGATCCGCCTGCTGGAGGACATTCTGAAGACGCGCCTTCTTGAGCGCACGGGCAGCGGCGTGCTGATGACGGCCCACGCCGCTGAAGCCGCGCCGCTGCTGCAGGAAGCTTTTTCTGCGCTCTCGGAGGCGAGCCTGCGCCTGCGCGCCACCGGCGTTGCGCCTGCGCGGGTGCGCCTTGGCGTACCGGGCGCGTTTGCTGCTGCGTGGCTGGCCCCGCGCCTCGTCCGGTCAGGCCGCAGCGATGTCAGCCTCGTGGGTGATCCGGCACCGCAGGACCTTGACCGGCTGCGCCTTGATCTCGAGATCCGTTTTGGCGATGGCCAGTGGCCGGGCTACACCGCCCGCGCTCTTCTTTCGGAGAGCGTGATGCCGGGCCTGTCGCCTGACCTGCTGGAACAGTGCGACGGGGACTGGCGCGTCGCCGTCCAGCGTTTGCCGCTGATCCACGATACCTCCCTGCCGCGTGATCCGGTGCAGCCGGACTGGCAGGGCTGGCTGGCTCGGCGCGGCATTCGCCGCTCAGACCTTGCCTCTGGCGATCATGTCAGCGCGCCAGATCACGCCGTGCGCGCCGCCATTGCCGGGCGCGGCGTGGCGCTGGTGCGAGCCTCTCTGGCCGATCACGCCGTGCAGGAAGGCCGCCTCGTCACGCTGATTGCGGACGGGGTGACAGGGCTGAACTGGCGGTATTATCTCTTGAACCCTGAAGGCCGCCCCTTGAGCCGCGCAGCGCGCGCCATCGCCGATTTCCTCACAGAGGAAGCCCGTCCGTTCGAAACCTCGGGGGTATGACCTACCTCCCTGTCCACACCATCTGTTTACAGGAATGCTTGCCATGAGAAGACCGTCTCTGCCGCTTCGCCATCTTGCCGCCGCGCTGGCCATACCGGCCTTTCTGAGTGCCTGCTCGGATCAGGAGCCTGGCACCGGGCAGGAGAGTGCTGCGCCCGCAGTCGAGGCGATGGTGGCGGCTGCTCATCCCCTTGCGGTGGAGGCAGGTCTTGAGGCGCTGCGCCGGGGCGGAGACGCAGTGGACGCGGCCATCGCCGTGCAGGTCGTGCTGGGACTGGTGGAGCCGCAAAGCTCCGGCATTGCGGGCGGTGCCTTCCTTGTCCGCTACGACGCCGCAACGGGCGCCATGACCGTTTATGATGGCCGCGAGACCGCGCCCGCGGGTGCGACCCCCGATATGTGGCTTGACGAGAACGGCGAGCCTTATGGCTTCCTGCAGGCCTGGCAGAGCGGCCGCTCCACGGGTGTACCCGGCGTGATGGCGATGCTGGCCATGGCGCATGAGGATCATGGCCGTCTTGGCTGGGCGGAAGGCTTTGAAGCCGGGATCAATATCGCCGAGGAAGGCTTCCCCGTATCCCCGCGCCTGTCTGCGCTCGCAGACCGGGTGCGCCCGATCTCGCAGCTGCCGCGGCGTGAGCCTTCCCGCTCCTATTTCTACGATGAGGAGGGCAATGCGTGGCCTGAAGGGCATATCCTGACCAATCCGGCCTATGCGCAGACCCTGCGCGCGGTCGCGGCAGACTGGCGCAATTTCTACACTGGCGAGATTGCCGAGCAGATCGTGGCGCTGTCGCGCGAGGAACCGCTGGGCGGCACGCTGACGCTCGAAGACCTTGCCAATTACACCCCGGTGCGCCGCGAAGTGATCTGCGTGCCCTACCGGGTCTGGCAGGTCTGCTCCGCGCCGCCGCCCTCCTCGGGCGCGATTGCGGTCGGGGCGATAATGACGCTGCTGGAGGGCTTCGACATGTCCGCCCATGGGCCGGACACTGTGGAAGGCTGGCACCTCTTCATCGAGGCGAGCCGCCTCGCCTATGCAGACCGCGACCAGTATGTCGGGGATGCCGACTTTGCCGATGTGCCGGTCGCCGGGCTACTCGACCGCGACTATCTCGCCACGCGCCGCGAACTGATTGCGATGGATGCCACCATCCCCGCCATCAGCCATGGCACGCCGCCGGGCGCACCCAGCGTTGCGGCGGACACCACGCCCGATAATCCCGGCACCACGCACTTCACCATCCGCGACACGTTCGGCAATGTGGTCTCCATGACCACGACGGTCGAAGCCGGGTTTGGCAATAACCGCATGACCGAAGGCGGGTTCCTGCTGAATAACCAGCTGACCGATTTTGCCTTCGTGCCGGTGGATTCAGACGGCCGGACCCATCCAAACTCCGTGCAGGCGGGCAAGCGTCCGCGCTCATCCATGTCGCCCACAATCGTGCTTGATGCCGATGGCGGGTTTGTGCTGGCAACGGGATCGCCGGGCGGCAATTCCATCATCGCCTATACGGCCAAGACGCTGGTGGCGATGCTGGACTGGGGCATGACCGCGCAGGAAGCGGCAGCGCTTCCCAACGTGGTTGCACGCGGCGATGTGGTCAGCATCGAGACGGGGTTCGATCCTGCCATTCTTGAGGGCCTGCGCGCGCTCGGTCACCAGATCCGCGGTGAGCAGGGCGAGAACTCCGGCATCCACATCATCCGCCTTCTTGAAGACGGATCGCTGGATGGCGGCGCTGATCCGCGCCGTGAGGGCGTAGCCGGACAGCTCAACTAGGGTCTGATGCAGTTCAGTTGCGGCCGACCAGATGGTCGGCCGCCTTTCCTGCCCAGAAATCGGCAGAGGCCCGGCCCGGCCCGTGCAATAGCACGTAGGCGAGCATGGCCGCCCACAGGCCATGCGTCTGCCACCAGGCATCTGGAAAGACGAAGATCTGGATCACCAGCGTCATCGCCAGAAGGCCCGCAGCGGCAAGCCGGGTCCACAGACCCAGCACGAGCAGGATCGGCAGGACGAACTCGCCCAGCGTTGCAAACCACGCCGCAAGCTCGGGGGGCAGGAGCGGCAGCGCAAAATCATTGCGGAACTGGGTCAGTGTCGACGGCCTGAGCGTGAGGGGCAGTTCGGGCAGCCGGATGTGGAATTTCTGGACCTCGAAATTATTGATCAGCTCGGTATATCGCCAGACCCCGAACGTATCGACCTTGGTGAGAAGCGAGCGCCAGAACACGCCTGCTATCGTCAGCCGCATGAAGAGGCCAAGCGCATCGTGAGCCAGCGGATGGCGAGCAATTAGGACGGCAGAAGCATGGGCCGCGCGCACATGGCGCCACAGTCCGCCAGCGGGGAAAGGGGGGCGGGCCGGAGCTGGCGTGGATGTCATGGGTGCAACCTCTCGAAAAGCCCGACCTCGGCAAGGCCGCGCGCTAGCTGGAATGGGTCTGGTGGGCAGGCGGTCTGGCGGGCGCGCTGCATGGCCACGCCGATGGGCATTCCTTCGGTGACGGCGCTGAGGAAGGCCTGTTCGACCGCGCTCAGGCGGTGATGACGCACCACATTGGCCCGACGCCACACAATCGCGGCTTCCGCCGCGCCCGGCAGGCTTACGCGGCTGACGGTCTCGTCATCGCGATTGGTGCGCCAGATTGAATAGGCGGGAAACGGGCTCGTCACTGATTGCACGCTTGGGTGCAGCGCCAGCGTGTGGCCCTGCAGCGCGTCGGGTGCCAGATGGTCCAAGGCATCGGCCTGCAGGACAGGCCGGTCCGGTGCGTGATGGGCGAGCGTCCAGGCCCGATCGAGCCGGGCGACATCGGCAAGATAGGGCAGGCTGGCTGCGGGCGGGAACCGCCCGACAAAGCCGGGAAACGCGTCACCGTAAAGCGCCATGACGGCGCTGCGTGGCGGGAACGCGTCGCGAAACGCCACGGCCATGGCAGTGAAGAAGCGCTCACCCACCAGCCGCCGCACGGCAGGAAAGCCCTGCGCCAGCACATCGGCAGCACCGATGGCGATATTGTTGCGATAGACGCTCAAGCCAGCCGTCTTGGGCGATTGCAGGAAGCCTGCCAGCGCACCGGGTGACGGATTGCGCCCTGCGGCGAACTGCGCGAATGCGCTGTAGAAATCGGCCCCGCTCTGCTCAGCCATGGGCCACGCTATAGGCAGATGATGCATCACGGGTGGCGGCAATCAGCGCGTTGGCGCGTTTTCGTTCGGCCATCAGCACACCGAACTCGGGCAGGTCGTTATCGCGTTCGATCAGGACGGGGCGAGGCCCGATGATTGCCAGAGCCGAAGAGAAGAGCTGCCAGACGGCTTCGTCGACCGGCGCTCCGTGCGTGTCGATCAGAAGTCCTGTCGGATTGGCATCAGGGGCGTGGCCGGCAAGGTGGTATTGACCCACGGCGTCTGCTGGAAGTGCCGCCAGGAAAGCAAGAGGGTCAGAGCCGGTATTGTTGGCCGTGACGTGGATATTGTTGATGTCCACGAGGAGGCCGCAACCGGTGCGCTGCACGGCTTCGCACAGGAACTCTGCTTCGCTCATGTCCGAGCGCAAGCTGACATAGAGCGCAGGATTTTCGATGAGGATGGGCCGCTGCAGGAAGTCCTGCGCCTCGCTGACATGCTCGCAGAAGCGTTGCAATGTCTGGCGGGTATAGGGCAGGGGCAGAAGGTCTGCGAAGTGTTCGCCATCATGGCTGCACCAGGCCAGATGCTCGGACATCATCGCGGGCTGATATCGCTCGATCAGTGCCTTGAGTGCACGCAAATGGTCCAGATCCGGGCGATCCCGGCCGCCAAGTGACAGGCCTACACCGTGAAAGGACAATGGGTGGGCCATGCGGATGGCGGTAAGCCAGCCGTGGCGCGGCCCGCCGGGTGTCATGTAGTTTTCCGGGTGTACCTCGACCCAGAAGCCGCGCTCGCGGCATGCGAGAGCCGGACGGTAATGCGCCGGCTTGAGGCCGATCCCCGCCGACACAGGGACCGGCCTCTCGGCGGATGCGTGATACTGGGTCACGGCAACCAGCCGGAACGATCGCTTACGGGCGCTCGACTTCGACGAGAGAGCCTTTGCCGTAAGGCGTGTCGATCTGCTCGCAGGTGCCTTCCGGAACGAGCGTCCAGGCATTGCCCTGGAAGTCGACGGTGGAGGTGCCGGCGCAGGTCGTGCCCGGTCCGGCTGCACAGTCATTCTCCCCGGCGAGGGAAATGCCGTAGCAACGCTCCATACCCTCTTCGTTCGGGGCATCTTCGTCAAAGGCGAACGAGCCACCCGCGCAAAGCGTGGTGGCGGCGGCGGCGGCAATCAGTGAGTGGGCGAATTTCATAACAGGAGCTCCCTGGCTCGAAGGGCTGTGATCCGGATGGCTCACAAATGCGTATTCGCGCTCACAGGCAGCGCGGTTACACCTGAGCCCGAGAAAATTTTTGCAGCGCCCCTGTTACGAGTGTCCGGCCTGGC
>CAZCEG010000036.1:4915-12189 GCA_964497275.1 uncultured Oceanicaulis sp. | reverse complement strand
CTTTCCATCTGGCTGGCTACCGCGCGCTTCCAGATCAGCTCGTAGAGCCGTGCCTGATCGGATTCCAGGCGCAGCTTGGAGGGGTGGCGCGAGAAGCTCGTCGGGCGGATCGCCTCGTGGGCTTCCTGCGCGTTCTTGGCCTTTGAGGCGTAGGCGCGCGGTTTTTCCGGCACATAATCCTCGCCATAGCGCTCGCCGATCACCTTGCGGGCCTGACCAATCGCGCTGCCATCCATGGAGACGCCATCGGTCCGCATATAGGTGATAAGACCCACCGTCTCGCCGCCAATATCGATGCCCTCATAAAGGCGCTGCGCGGTGCGCATGGTGCGCTGGGCATCAAAGCCGAGCTTTCGCGCGGCTTCCTGCTGCAGGGTCGAGGTGGTGAAGGGCGGGGGCGGATTGCGCTTTGCAGGCTTGGCTTCAACCGCCGCCACCTTGAAGCTTGCCGCCTTCACGGCGGCTTCCGCGGCGCGCGCGCGGGCCTCATCGCCAATCGTCAGGCGGGAGATCTTCTCGCCCTCGAACACGGAAAGGCGCGCCCGGAACGGGTCGGACCCATCGGCGCGGACATCTGCCTCGACAGACCAGTATTCCTGCGGCTGAAAGCGCTCGATCTCGCTTTCACGCTCGGTGATGAGGCGCAGCGCAACCGACTGCACCCGGCCAGCCGAGCGCGCCCCCGGCAGCTTGCGCCACAGCACAGGCGACAGGGTGAAGCCCACCAGATAGTCGAGTGCGCGGCGGGCAAGGTAGGCCTCCACCAGCTCCATATCGACATCGCGCGGATTGGCCATAGCCTCTTCCACCGCGCTCTTGGTGATGGCGTTGAAGGCGACGCGCTGGATGGTCTTGTCCTTGAGGGCGCGCCGCTTGGCGAGCGATTCCAGAAGGTGCCAGGAGATTGCTTCGCCTTCCCTGTCCGGGTCGGTGGCTAGGATCAGGCGGTCAGCGTTTTTGAGCGCATCGGCAATGGCCTTCACGCGCGGGGCCGACTTCGCGTCGACCTCCCAGCTCATGGCGAAATCCTCTTCCGGCCGCACAGACCCGTCCTTGGCGGGCAGGTCGCGGACGTGACCGAAGCTTGCCAGAACGGTGTAGTCTTTCCCCAGATATTTGTTGATGGTCTTGGCTTTGGCCGGGGATTCGACGACGACGACGTTCATGAAAAGCTGGCTGCCCTGTCTGGAGATTGGCCCTTTTGGCCCGGCGCGGGAAGGTGGGGGGCGCGCCGTGCCAAGTCAACACGTCAAAGTAAGCGCCGCATCATATACACGTATAAGATGCATCTTGCTCATCATTGAACTTTAGGTATTTTTGGGTAAACCTCTCCGGCATCAGCTCACTGTGGAAATGCTTCATGACCGACACCCCCACTTCGCCCACCGAGACCGCCGCGCCTGACCTCGTCGCAGATTATCTGGCAGACCTGTTGCGCTCCATGAGTAGCCTCGCCGCTGCTGCTGACCTGCCCGAATCGGCGAAGGCGCTGCGCGGCGTGCTGGCGGTCGTTCATGAAGAAAGGCTGGGCGCTGCCTTGCGAGGTGAGAACATCGTGCGCAAAGCCGCCTCAGACGGCTAAGCGCACCTGTCCGCCGGGGTCCACTTCGCAGCGTCCGGCCAGCTCAAGCTCCACCAGCGCTGCCATCACGATGTGGGCAGGTGCGCCGGTCAGCCGGACAAGCTCATCCCGGCTGATGGGCGAGGGGCTGAGCAGGGCCGCGACGCGCTCGCGCACGGTTTCGGCGGCCCTGTCTACCGCCTCGCCATATTCAGGATCGTCCTCATAGCTGCTGCCTGCCGGTTCGCTCATCGCGCTGCGGCGTGCCCCTTCCAGCACTGCCAGCACATCGTCTGCCGTTTCGATCAGGGCCGCGCCCTCGCGCAGGAGACGGTTGGTGCCCTTGGCCCTCGGATCGAGCGGGGAGCCCGGCACGGCCATCACCTCGCGCCCCTGTTCAAGGGCGAACCGCGCCGTAATCAGCGAGCCGGAGCGCTCTGCCGCTTCAACAACGACGATGCCTATCGACAGGCCGGAGATCAGCCGGTTGCGGCGGGGGAAGTCGCGCGCCTGCGGGGTGTAGCCGGGCGGAGATTCGCTGACCAGGAGGCCCTTTTCCGCAATGGCTGCGTGCAGATCGCGGTGCTCCGGCGGGTAGATGCTGGTCAGCCCGCCCGCCAGTACGGCAACCGTGCCGGTCTCCAGCGATCCGGCATGGGCTGCGCCGTCAATGCCGCGCGCGAGGCCTGAGACGACGACCACGCCGCGCTCGCCAAGCTCGCGTGCCAGCGTGCCTGCAAAGCGTAACCCCACGCCTGAGGCGCTTCTGGCCCCAACCATGCCGCAGGTGACGCGCGATTGCAGGTCCAGCGGCCCCAGCGTAGTGATGACGGGCGGGGGCGGATCGGTGACGGCGAGGCTGTCAGGGAAACCCGGTTCACAGGCGCACAGGAGGCGCGCGCCGATCCGGTCCAGCCAGTCCATTTCGGCTTCCGCTTCGCTGCGGCTGGCGGGTTTCAGCGCTGTGGTGCGCCCCCCGCGCTTTGCCAGATCAGGCAGGGCGGCAAGCGCCTCATCTGCCGTCCCGAAGCGCTTGATGAGCTCATTGAAGGTGACAGGGCCGACCCCGCGCGTGCGGGCCAGTCTGAGCCAGGAGATGCGTTCCGGCGGGGTGAGCTCGGTGCGCTTCACCCTTTCTTGGCCCCGATGCGCGGTTCCTCACCTTTCAGGAGGCGCGCGATATTCTCCTTGTGCCGCCACCAGAGCAGCACGGCGAGGAAGAGGGCCAGCAGCGCTACGTCCGGCCTTGAGAAAGCCAGTGCCAGAACCGGCGCAATCGCAGCCGCCACAAGGGCGCTCAGGGAAGAAATCCGGAAGACGAGCGCCATGCCGAGCCAGGTCGCACAGACCAGCAGGCCCACCGGCCAGGCGGTCGCGAGCAGCACGCCGAGGAAGGTTGCCACGCCCTTGCCTCCCTTGAAGCCCAGCCAGACCGGAAAGCAATGACCGAAGAAAGCCGCGCCGCCTGCGATCAGGCCAGCGGTCGGGGACATGGCGAAGGTGAAGATCAGGGCAGCGATGCCGGCCTTGCCGGAATCAAGGACCAGCGTGGCGAGCGCCAGATCCTTGCGGCCCGTACGCAGCACGTTCGTCGCGCCGATATTGCCAGAACCGATGGCGCGGATATCCCCAAGGCCTGCCAGCTTCACGATGACGAGACCGAACGGGATCGAGCCAAGCAGATAGCCGCCAATGGCGGCAAGGACGAGGGCAAGTTCGGCTGGCAAGACGATCACTCCGCAGTATGGGCGTACACCATGGCCCCCTCGATCCATGTCTTCAAGACACGGCCCTGAAGGCGGCGCCCGGCAAAGGCGCTCGGCGCGCGGCTCTGCAGCGCCTCCTTGCCATAGATCACAGGCGCGAACGGGTCGAAGAGGATGAGGTCAGCAGGCGCGCCTTCCTCAATGCGGCCCTGTGACAGGCCCAGAAGCTCGGCAGGGCCGATTGTAAGGGCCTTCAGGCCCGCTATCAGCGGCAATTGCCCGTCCGCATCAAGCGTGCACAGGGCAGGGATCAGCGCCTCCAGATTGGCAGAGCCTGCGGGCGCATCGGAAAACGGATTGGCTTTCTGGTCGGCGGGAAGCGGGGTGTGATCGGAGACGATGGCCTCGATCACGCCTTCTGCCAGAGCCCGCAAAAGGGCCGAACGGTCGAGCTCGCTGCGCAAGGGCGGCTCCAGCCTGAAGGCAGGGTCGAGCCCGCCCATATCCACCTCGTTGAAGACAAGGTGGGTCAGCGGGACGCTCGCCGCGATCTCCAGACCGCGCCGCCTCGCGGCTTTCAGCGCTTCAAGCCCGTCTGCCGTGCTGATCCGGTCGAGCAGGATGCGTGCGCCGGTCAGTTCAGCGAGCGCCCCCAGCCGCTCCACACCGAGGCGTTCAGAGATGCCGGGACGCACCGGCAGGCCGAGGCGCACGCTCATCGAGCTTTCGTGCGCGATCGTGCCGTCGGCGAGTGAAGGCTCTTCGGCGCGCAGCGCCACCCAGGCATCGAACGCGCTCACGTAAGTGAGCAGATTGCGCAGGAAGCGCATGTCCGCGATCTGGCTATGACCCTCGCCGATAAAGGCGGCCCCTGCGCGCAGCATCAGCCCGGCTTCGGCCATCTCGCCGCTGGCGGTGTGGGTCAGGCCTGCAGCCAGCAGGCGTACAGGTGCGGTCAGGGCGCGTGCTGCGACCCAGTCCACATCTTCGGGCCGTGCGATGCCGGACCCGCTGGCGGGTGACAGAATGAGGGTGCCGACACCGCCAGAAGCGGCTGCGCGCAAGGTGGCGTCAAGGCTTTCCGGGCCGGAGCCGCCGGGCTCCACCGCTCTGGCGCGCATGTCGATCAGGGCAGGGGCGAGGATCGCGCCTTCAGCCTCCACGATGTCGCCCTCATGCGCGGAGAGGCCGGTGCCGATTTCCGCGATGAAGCCATCCTCGATGCGGAGATCGCCTTCAAAGTCCGCGCCGCTGGCGGGATTGAGGATGCGCGCGCCGGTGATGAGGAAGCTCGTGCTCACAGCACCACCTCCTGCGGGCCGCGCCCGGCGATCAGCTCCAGCACGGCCATGCGGATGGCCACACCGGCTTCCACCTGATCAAGGATTACCGAGCGGTCCGGATCATCGGCCAGCGCGGAGGTGATCTCCACGCCGCGATTCATGGGGCCGGGATGCAGCACGATGCAATCGGGCTTGGCGGCTTCCAGCCGGGTGTGATTGACGCCGTAAAGGGCTGCGTATTCGCGGCTGGACGGGATAAAGCCCGCACTCATGCGCTCTCGCTGCAGGCGCAGCACCATCACCGCGTCACAGTCTTCCAGCCCGGCCTCGAGATCATGAAACACGCTCGCGCCCCAGCGGTCCGCATCGGCGGGCAGGAGGCTTGCCGGACCGCACAGGCGCACCTCGGCATTCATCAACGAGAGCAGGGCCACATTGGAGCGCGCCACGCGCGAATGCAGGATATCGCCGACAATGGCGATGCGCCGCCCGCCCAGATCGCCGAAATGCTCCTCCAGCGTGAAAAGGTCGAGCAGGGCTTGCGTCGGGTGTTCATGCGCGCCATCGCCTGCATTTAGGGTGGCGACGCCGGTCGTGCGCTGGAAGAAGTCTGCCGCGCCGGGACTCTGGTGGCGGACCACCAGAATGTCCGGCTGCATGGCAGCCAGCGTCTCGGCCGTATCGGCAAGGCTCTCGCCCTTCTTCAACGACGCATTGCCGGCTGAGAAGTTCACCACGTCCGCGCCAAGGCGTTTGGCGGCAATCTCGAAGCTGGCGAGCGTGCGCGTGGACGCCTCGAAGAAGAGATTGATGATTGTGAGGCCCTTCAGCGAAGGGTGCTTCTTGTCGGTCTCGCGATTGCGCACAAGATGCTTGCGCGCGCGGTCCGCAATCATCTGCCAGTCCACGCGATTGAGAACAGAGGCCGTTGTCAGCCCGCGATGGGGAAATCGGTAGGAGGTCTCTCCCATGCCCATGCACTGCTCCCACTTGCGCGTGGCGCGGTATAGTGGGCGTTAGCGCCCCCGGCAATAGGCGGCATTACAGAGCAAGGGCGAGAACCGTCAGGGCGGGCAGTACCACAGCGCTTGCCAGCACCGTCAGCGTGATCATGCCGGCCACCAGTCCAGCTTCGCCATCAAACTCGGCTGCCACCGCATAGACGAAGGCAGCAGACGGCCCGCCCGTGGCAAGGACGAGCAGTGTGGTGGCCTGCGTGTCTGCACCCAGCGCCAGTGCGCCTGCGAGTACCACAAGCGGTATGAGTACAGAACGGATCAAAGCCGCGCTGATGAGTAGCTTCACCCGGCCCTTCAGTGCGGCAAAATCGAGCCCTGCCCCCACCGTCAGCAGCACCAGCGCCAGCGAGCCGAACCCGGCGAGTTCCAGAGGCGAGAGCAAGGTCTCTATTGCCGCTTCTGGCAGGAGGGGCGGCGGGTAGGGTGCGGCCAGCGAGATCGCGGTGCCGGCAAGGCACGCGATCAGGACGGGATCACGCACCAGGGCGGGCAGGGCCCGGCCCGCAGAACCCTCACGCGTGATGGCAAAGGCGGTGACGATAGTGATGGTCGCCAGCACCAGGCCGGGGGCCACGATCATCCCTGTCCAGACCTCGGCGTCCCCGCCATAAAGCCGGTCGGCAAGCGTCAGGAACAGAACCACGTTCCACACACAGCATACCGCCACCAATGCTGCGATTTCGCGTGCAGATGCGCGCAAAGCTCGTCCGGCCAGCAGGGCCAGGGCCAGTGCTGCAAATATGGCGAGGGCGGAGATGCCTGTGACGACCAGCGCTCCCGGCACTGTCAAATCTGCCCGGGCAAGCACCACGAACAATATGGCTGGCAGCAGGATGCGGTAATTCATCAGATTGATGCCGCGCCACTGCCCGTCGGGGATGATCTGCCAGCGCCGGGCCAGATAGCCGAAGGCTACAAGCGCAAAGGCGGGAAAGAAGACTGCTAGAACCTGCAGGATCATAGCGCAGCCAGTGCCAGAGCTATGGGCAGGGTAATGGCGGCGAGGATGGTGGTGGCGGTGACATGACCTGCCATCAGTTCAGCATCCCCGCCCATCTCGCGGGCGAGCACGTAGGCGGCCGCTGCGCCCGGCGTCGCGCCAACGCCCGTCAACACCACAAGCGCAATGCCCTCCACCCCGAAGAGCAGGCCGACGCCGTAGAAAATGACAGGCGAGACGATGAGCCGCATCGTGACCGAGAGCGAGAGAATGGCCGGGCGCGCGCCAAGGGCGGAGAAGTTCAGCCCCGCTCCGATGGTCAGGAGGATCAGCGGCAGCGCCGCCCGGCCGGCAAGGCTGATCGTGTCGGCCACAGGGCCTGACTGGAAGAGGCCGAGCGCGTTGGCGGCGGCGCCCGCGAGGCAGGCCAGAATGAGCGGGTTGGTGACAATCCGCATCATCACGCGGCGCAGATTGGGCGGCTCGTCGCTTGCGCCCCACACGCCCATCACACCGACGCACAGGAGGTTCACCAGAGGCACGGTCGGGGCGAAGACAAGGGCGGCCAGCGCCGCGCCTTCGGGGCCAAAAGCGGCCGGTGCCAGCGCCAGCAGCACGAAGCCGTTCCAGCGCACGCCGCCCTGATAGAGGCTGGTGAAGACCGGCCCCGGCATGGGGATGACGAGAAACGCCATCATGATGATGCCAAGGATAATGAAGCTGGTTACTGCCGCGAGCAGGAAGGATCCGGCAGGCAGGCCGGCA
>CAZCEG010000036.1:0-4905 GCA_964497275.1 uncultured Oceanicaulis sp. | reverse complement strand
AAACAGCATGGCAGGCATCAGCGCCTGATAGGACAGACGGCTGATCCCGCCCCACAAGGGCGCAGCGACCAGGCCTGTACGCCGCAAGACCCAGCCGAGTGCGATTACGCCGAAGACCGGAAAAAGAGCGGTGACAACCGGGCTCATGCTTCGGGCACGCCTTCAGCGATGCGCAAAAGCGCGTCCTGCAGGATGATCGCGGCGGCGGCAGCGTCGATCATCTCCTTGTGGCGATGGATCGGTATGCCAGCCTCGCTGAGCTGCTCGCCCGCCTCGAAGGTGGAAAGCCGCTCATCCTGATAGGCGATGGGAATATCGCGGATCCGCAACAGATTGGTGGCGAGCGACCGGGCGGATTGTGCCCGCCGCCCGTCGCCGCCATCCATGTGAAGCGGCAGGCCGATGATCAGGCCCTTGCAGTCGCGTTCGTCGAAAAGCCGGAAGATGCGCGCGGCATCCTCGGAGAATTTGGCGCGTTCTATCGTTTCCACCGGGCTTACGAAGGTCCGCTCGCTATTGCAGGCGGCCACGCCAATCGTGCGTGTGCCGGGATCCAGCGCGAGGAGCGGGCCTTTGGGCAGAAGGGCCGGATGAAGGAACAACATGCCCGTGCTTAAGCCGTCAGGCCGCCCGCGACGTCAATCGTCGTGCCGTTGACAAAGCTGCTCTCTTCACTTGCGAGGAACACCGCCACGCTGGCGATTTCGACTGCTTTGCCATAGCGGCCGAGCGGCACCATCATGCGCTGCAGGTCCGCGGTTGCGCCGTCGGCCGGGTTCATGTCGGTGTCGATGGGTCCGGGCTGGATGACATTGGCGCGCAGGCCCTTGCGGCCAAGCTCACGGGCTGCGGCCTTGGTGAGAAGCTGCACGGCTGCCTTCGATGCGCAATACGCGCCCAGCCCCGGTGAGGGCACACGGTCGCCCAGAATGGAACCGATGGTGATGATGGACCCGCCGGGGCGCATCAGCTCGCCTGCCAGACGCATGGCCTCGAACGGCGCGGTGACATTGACCGCCATCACCTTGTTCCAGTCCTCGTCAGTCAGCTTGGCCAGCGTCACCTCGCGCGCGATACCGGCATTATTGACCAGCACATCGATCTGACCGTGCTGGCCCGCCACCGCGCGCATGACGCGCGCGGTCTCGCCCATCGCGGACGCATCGCAGCCAATCGCTTCGGCCTTGCCGCCCGCCTTGTTGATCTCGGCGGCGAGCGCCTCTGCCTTGTCTTTGGAACCGCCATAGGTCAGCACCACGTGCGCGCCCTCGGCCGCAAACGCCCGGCAGATCGCCGCGCCGATACCGCGCGAACCCCCCGTTACGAAAGCCAGTTTCCCCTTAAGCCTGCCGCTCATTGCTGTGCTCCTCCTTACATGGCGCGTCGCCGGTCTATATGTGAGCGCATGTGAAGCCCGTTACGTCCCCTCCTGCAAGCCGCAATTCCCGCCCATGAGTGTTTCCCGCGTGCGCATGATCGACAGCCTTGGCGAGGTGGACCGCGCTGAGTGGGACCGGCTGGCCAATCCGCCCGGTGCGCCGTTTGACCCTTTCATAACGTGGGATTTCCTGCAGGCGCTGGAGCAGTCAGGCTGCGTCAGCGAGGAAACGGGCTGGGCTCCGCGCCATCTGGTTGCTGAGGGCGCTGATGGTGAGATGATGGGCGCACTGCCGCTCTATCTGAAATCCCATTCCTATGGCGAATATGTGTTCGACCATGCCTGGGCGAATGCGCTGGAGCGGGCAGGGGGGCAGTATTACCCCAAGCTCCTCACCATGGTGCCGTTCACACCGGTTACAGGCCGCCGGATACTGTCAGCCGACGACAAAGCCCGCAGCGCGCTTGTGGAAGCTGCCCCGTCACTTGCGCGCGAATGGGGGCTGTCCAGCTGGCACGTGCTCTTTCCTGACGAGCGCGATACGAAGACGCTGCATGGGGGCGGGCTCGCCGCGCGCAGCGATATCCAGTTCATCTGGCATAATCGCGGCTATGGCTCCTACGACGACTTCCTCGCCGATCTGGCATCGCGCAAGCGCAAGGGCCTGAAGAAGGAGCGTGAGGCGGCAAATGCCGGGGTGGAGATCGTCGCGCTTACCGGCGACGCGCTGACGACAGAACACTGGGATGTTTTCTTCGCCTGCTATCAGGATACTGGCGCGAGGAAGTGGGGCACGCCTTACCTCAATCGCGCATTCTTCCAGCTCATCCATGAGCGCATGGCGGATCATGTCTGGATGGTGATGGCGCGCCGCGAGGGGCGTTGGATCGCCGCTGCCCTGAACTTCATCGGCGGGGAGGCGCTCTATGGGCGCTATTGGGGCTGTCTTGAGGGGCAGGACAGCCTGCATTTCGAGCTCTGCTATCACCGCGCCATCGAGTACGCGATTGCCCATGGCCTCAAACGCGTGGAGGCGGGCGCGCAAGGCCATCACAAGCTGGCGCGTGGCTATCGCCCCACGCCAGTCGGCTCGGCCCATTTCCTCACCCATCCGGGCTTTGACGAGGCCGTGCGCCGTTTCCTGCGGGGTGAGCGCAACGCGGTGCAGGCTGAGATCGCCGCGCTGGATGAGGAGGGGCCTTTCAGGAAGGGTTGACAAAAAACTGTAGAAACGTTTCTATATCTCTACCCTGAAATAGGGCAGGAGTGTGTTATGAAATACGAGGCATTAGAAACGTTCTTGGCGGACAAGGGGTTCGAAGAAATTCCGCTCTCGTTCTCCGAGATCGAGAAAATCATAGGCCGGAAGCTTCCTCCGTCAGCGCGGAAACATCGCCCGTGGTGGTCCAATAATCCTAGCAATAGTGCGATGACCCGCGCCTGGCTTGAAGCTGGCTACAAGACCGAGCGTGTTGATATGGGTAGCGAAAAGCTGGTGTTCCGCCGTATGCGCCGCAAACCATCAACGCCGACCCCTCCTGCTGCGCCCTCTGCACCTGCTGCATTAGCGGAAGCGCGGCCAAAGGGGCGTTTTCCGCTGCTCGGCTGCCTCAAGGGTAGCGTACGGGTCATGCCCGGCGTTGATCTGACCGAGCCGGTTGATGTGACTTGGAATGCGCAAGAGGGCCGGTTGTGACCGGCGGCATTCTTCTGGACACCTGCGCTGTTATCTGGAGCGCTGGTGTCGATGCGCTGAGTGCGGAAGCCGAAAGCGCATTGCAAGCGGCTTACGATTCCGGTGAGCCGATCTGGATCAGTCCGTTTTCGGCTTGGGAAGTCGGCATGCTCGTCAGCAAGGGGCGTCTGGCGCTGACGTTGCCGCCTGAACGCTGGTTCCAGACCGTCGTCAGCAAGCCCGGCGTGAGGCTCGCCCCGGTCGAGCCGGATATGCTGATCCGCTCGTCGCATCTGCCCGGCACACCGCCTTCCGATCCGGCCGATAGCATCATCATCGCGACCGCGCGCGAACTGGGCGCAACCGTGATGACGCGTGACAGGCGGATATTGGACTACGGAGCCCAAGGCCATGTTGCGGTGATGGCGTGCTAGGACCATGCTGCCCATCTGAAATCCAACCCCACCCCAAACCAGCAGGAGCCGCGCCCATGAGCCTTGAAGGCCGTTATGACGACCAGAACATCTTCGCAAAGATAATCCGTGGCGACGCGCCATCAGTGAAGGTGTTTGAAGACGCGGACATTCTGGCCATCATGGACGCGTTTCCGCAGGCACCGGGCCATGTGCTGGTGATCCCGAAAGAGCCTGCCCGCAATCTGCTGGAGCTGTCGCCAGAGGCAGGTGCAAAGGCCATCGCGGCGGTGCAGACAATTGCTGCCGCCATGCGCAAGGCGCTGGAACCGGACGGCATTTTCATCGCGCAGTTCAATGGCGCACCCGCCGGCCAGACCGTGTTCCACATCCATTTCCACATCATCCCGCGCCGCGAGGGCGTGGACATTGCCGGGCATGGCAAGGCGGGCATGGCTGATATGGCGGAACTGAAACAGATTGCGGAAAAAATACGTGCCGCGCTCTGAATTGGCGCCTGCCTCAAAAATGCCGCTTGCAATTTCCGTATTTGGAGCATCATAGGCGCTGGAGCGTCGCACTCTGCACCGGGGCTTGAGTCGCCCCCGTGCCCCTTAACCCGCCCGCGTCGACGCACGGGTGCGTTCTGGCGTTCTTGACCATGTTACTGATCGACACCTATGTCGGCCCCTCTGCCATTGAAGGCGTTGGGGTTTTTGCGGCTGAACCGATCCGCAAGGGACAGCTTATCTACCGCTTCGAGCCCAGCTTTGACCGGCTGATCGGTCTGGCCGAGCTCGAGCAGATGCCTGAAAGCATCCGGCGCTTCGTTGACCGCTATACCTATCCCCATCCCACCGAAAGCGGAAAGCTGGTGCTGGACGCGGATAATGGCCGCCACATGAACCACTCGCTGCAGCCCAATACCGATTTCAAGGACTCGGTGTTTGGCTATGCGATTGCCGATATCGCACCGGGCGAAGAGATCACCTGCAATTATGCGGAGTTCGAGCCGGGCTTCTACATGCTGCCGTCCATGGTGACGGCCCATGCAGCGGCAGCACCGATGCAGGCCAAGGCCAATGGAAACGGCGCGCATTTGTAACGCGCGTTCCGGTGCCGACCGCCTGGCAGCCACAAGGCATGTCAGGCGGTCGGCACCGGAGACGACCGTGCTCAGGATGCGTCTGCAGGCGGCGGTGGCGGAGCTTTGGCCCCGGCATCGCCGACAAGCCCGCTCAGATCACCAGCCTTGAGGCCGAGTTCGCCCATCAGCGCATCGACTAGCGGCGCCTGGCTGCGATAGCGAAGCGCTGCATTCACGGCCTGATCAGCAAGCCCGCCGGAGGTCCCGGCGGCCGCATTCTGGCCATTGCCAGCACCGCCGGAAAGCCCGTCGACCTGCAGGATCTTGATATCGGAAATCTGCTCCATCGGTT
>CAZCEG010000035.1:0-12313 GCA_964497275.1 uncultured Oceanicaulis sp. | reverse complement strand
AATCGGGAAAGCTCTTCCGATTGTCATTCTCCGGCGGCGAAGCCGTCCGGGGAACCCATGCCTCGCTCGGCCCTACAAAACGAAAAATGAAATGGCTGGCAGCCCCTAGCGACGCTTCTTCGAAGGCCGTTCGGGGCTGGTGCGGGGAGCGGGGTCCCGCGGCTCCGGGTCCATGTTCGCCAGCACATCCTTCCAGCGCCAGCCGCCTTCGGGGCGGGGGGCAGGGGTGATGGGCGCGTCGTCCTCATCCTCATCTTCAACGCGCGCGCTGGCATCGAGGCGCACTTCGGGCGCCTCTTCCTCTTCACGGCGCGGCGTGCGCCCGCGGCGGATATTGAGCGGATCTGGCACCTCGTTGGGCGCGATATCGATCGGCTTGCGGCCGCCCGCGACCGAGCCCATGCGCAGCATGAAGTCAGAGAGAAGCTCGTAATTGTGCCTTACCCGCGCCTGGAACAGGGCGTCGATTTCGCGGGCATTGTCCGCCGCTTCCTCTGCCGTCTGGTTCAGTTTCTCAAGGCCTTCGGCGAGGGCGCGTTCCAGCTCCAGAGTGGCGCGGCGGGCGGCAGCAGGTGCGTCTTCAAAGCGCGCGCGCATGTCGCGCAGCATGACTTCCACGTGCTCGGCCTGCTTGCGCGCGGCATCCATGGTTTCGGACAATTGGCGGCGCACCGTGTCGCTGGCGAGTTCGGAGGCCTTGGCGGCGCGCTCCACCAGTTCTTCGGCTTCGCGTATGCGCGCCTGGAAGGCTTCGTCAGAGCGGCGTGCCGCTTCAAAGCCTGCCTCGCTGACGCGCTCCAGCGCGGCTTCTGCGGCCCCTGCCTGACCGGTGAAGGTCTCGGCGGCTTCCGTCGCCGCGACGCGCGCTTCCTTGGCCGTCTCCGTCAGGCGCTTGAGCATTGTCTCATTGGCCTGCGCGGCGAGGCGGGTCTCGCTTTCAATGGTCTTGGCGAGCGCAGAGGCGCGCGTGATCGCGTCATTGACGGCGCGGGTGAAGACAGCCCCGCTTTCCTCGGCGGACTTGCGCAAGGTCTCCGCGCCGGAGCCTGCGGTCTTGGAGAGCGTCGCGAGCTCGGCTTTATGAAAATCGAGGGCGGAGGCGATCTTTTCCTGCTCGCGGCGCAGCGCTTCGCTCGCCTCGGCCAGCCGTTCGCGGTGCTTGAGATAGGCGGCATCAAGGCCATCGCCGCGGCTCTTGAGCGTATCGGCGAGCTCGCGCATATCGCCCGCGCGCTTGGCCAGAATCTCTGACGCCTTCTCGGCAGAGCGCACCGTCTCTTCACCAGCGCCAGTGAGGCGTTCCGCGCCCGCGCGCAGCGTGATCGCGCCTTCATTGGCGCGTTCCTTGGCGAGCTCTGCGGCGGCGGCGACCATCTCGCCCTGCTCCTGTATCGCCTCGGCGATCAGGGCGGCCTTGTCGTCCAGGCTGTCGGCGATTTCGGCCAGCTTCTCACGCTCTGCCTTGAGCGCGCGCATGAGCGATTCCACGCGTTCGCGCGCGGCCTTGGAGGTGTCCTCCAGCGTGTCGGCATGGTGGGTGATCACCTCTTCCATGGCGGCAAGGCGGGCGAGCGCGCTGTCCATGGAGGTGTTGATGCG
The DNA here is from genome assembly GCA_964497275.1 of uncultured Oceanicaulis sp. Classification (GTDB taxonomy): domain Bacteria; phylum Pseudomonadota; class Alphaproteobacteria; order Caulobacterales; family Maricaulaceae; genus Glycocaulis. Next base: position 10,714 of record CAZCEG010000035.1, on the reverse strand, counting down.
TCCGACCTGCAGGCTCACCGCATCCGCCAGCACCCGCACCTCGCCCTGCAGCGTATCGGCGGGGGTGGCCAGATGGGCGATGGCCCGTTCCACCGCATGGGCCTGACGGCCTGCACGCACCACGGCGCGGCCCAGAAATCCGGTCAGCGCAAATAGAAGCGCAGGCGCACCGGCAAAAATCGCCACGCCTGCGAGCTGGGCCGGGCTTAGCGCCGAGAAGTCCGTGATGACATAGCCATAGAGATACGCGCCCGCCCCGCCGAGCCAGAGCGCGCCGCAGGCTGCGCCCGCGAACGCCATCCATCCGCCACCGCTTGCCGGAGCAGGCGAGGGGCCGGGCTGGGGCGTGCGCACACGGTCAGGCAACTGGCCTGCCGACGGGTCTGCCATGGCGGCAGGCACCATTTCGGTTTCAGGCTTGGCTTTGGACGCTGAAGTATCGTCAGCAGGCATGGCATGCGCCCCGCTCAAATGCGAAATGCAGGTCGGCAGGTTCTGCCGGACCCTGATAATCCTGTTGTAGGCGCAGACGGGGTAAAATTAAAGCCGCAAGACCGGCAGGGCGGGCGCTTCAGGCAGCCGCGGGCTGGCAGAGGCGCAGTCGGACACCGCGGTGACCGCCGCAGGCTGCACGTTCACAACCACGCGGCCATCGGGAAGAAGCGTGTAGCTGAGTTCCACCGTGGAGCTGGCCTGATGGATCATGGTGTCGCCGGTGATAAGGCTGGCTTCTTCGATGGTCTGCTGGCGCACGGGCGGAGCGCAGTCATCGACGCGGTCATAACTGATCCCGACCAGCGCGAGCACCGCGCCAGCGATCCAGTGAAGAATGTCGAAGATCAGACCCAACATCGCCGCGTTCCCTGTCCTGATGCCGCTTATGACGGTGCTCTGGCAAGCGCTCAAGCGAAAACAGCGGTGCGGGCCATGAAATCTTCGTAATGAAAACGCGCGCCGGGGCGTTTTTTCTTGCAAATCATGGGCGTGTGCGTTGAACGTGCGGCCACGTCAAGCTGGGGAGATATGTCCATGAGTGCCAATCCGGTAGCCGCCGCCGACCGCCATCAAAGCCTGGATGTGCTGCGCGGAATCGCGATCATGGGCATTCTGGTGATGAACATACCCTTCTTCTTCACCCCGATGCAGGCGACGCAATATCTGCCGTCAGACCCGCTTTTCACCGGCGCGTCGATCGATGTGTGGTTCTACTCCCACGTCTTCTTCGACATGAAGTTCATCACCATTTTCTCCGCCCTGTTCGGGGCAGGGATCATTCTGATGGTGGGCGAAGAACCGGACGCTTCTCGCAAGGTGCATTTCAGCCGTATGCGCTGGCTGCTCCTCATCGGCCTCATCCATGCCTACGTGCTGTGGTTTGGTGATATTCTCGTCAGCTATGCCATTTTCGGCATGATCGCGGTCTATTTCCGCAAGATGAGCCCCGGCAAGCTGATCTTCTGGGGCTTTTTCTGGATCGCGATTGCCGGCCTTCTTTTCTTTGGCGCATTCGGATCGATGGCGCTCATCCCCGAGGAAATGAGCGGCACCGACATGGGCATCATCATGACGCCCGAGGCCTATCAGGACGTGGTCGCCGCCTATCAGGCAGGCGGTCTGGAGCGCCTCGGGATCAATGCGTTCGGCGCAGTGATGGGCCAGGTCATGGGCGCAGGCCTGTTTGGCGGGCGCATTATCGGGGTGATGTTCCTTGGCATGGCGCTCTACAAGATCGGCTTCTTGACCGCGAAATGGGCCATTGGCCGCTACGCGCTCGTCGCCATCATTGCCCTGCCTGTGGGTCTTGCCGCCTCCTGGTGGGGAGGAGAGCACATGATCGCGGCAGAGTTCGACTTCCGCGATTTCTGGGTGCATTCGGTGGTCAATTACTGGTCGAGCCTTGCAACCGCGCTCGGCTATGCCTCCGTGGTGATGATCATCTGCAAGCTGCCGGTCCTCGCGATCATCCGTTATCCGTTCGCCTGCATGGGGCGGATGGCGTTCACCAACTATCTCACGCAGTCGATGACGCTGGTCTTCCTGTCGATTGGCGGGATCGGGCTCGGCTGGTTCGGTGAGATTGACCGGGTCCAGATGATGCAGATCGTGCTGGCGATCTGGGTCGCCCAGCTGGTGATCTCCACGCTCTGGCTGCAGGTCTTCCGCTTCGGGCCGCTCGAATGGCTCTGGCGCTCGCTGACCTATGGAAAGCTGCAGCCGCTGACAAAGTAGGGGCCTCTAGTGCCAAGCGCCTGAATTTGCTGCGCAATATGCCGCCTTATTGCGGGCTGTTCCGGCTTTCCTGATCATCCGCGCCGAGCGTTCACTTCACAGGAGGTCAGGCATGCCGGACGGTACTTCAAAACGGGACTGGCGTTCGCGTTTCGACGCGAAGAAGACGCCGAAGACGGTGGTGCTTCACACCGATTTCGCAGGCATCAAGACCGGCACCACCATGTTCGTGGGCACGCCCGGCCTCGTTGCAAATTATATCGACCGTATCCCGGCGGGCGAGACGCGATCGATCTCCCGTTTGCGCAACGAGATGGCCCGCAAGGCCGGCGCCGAGGCCATGTGCCCGGTATCTACCGCGATCTTTCTGCGGATAGTCTCGGAAGCAGCGCTAGCCGACCTCGCGGAAGGGAAGGCCGCGCAGGAGACGATCCCGTTCTGGCGGGTGGTTGATCCGGACAGCAAGATTGCCAGCAAACTAAAGTGCGACAGCGCCTATATCGCCCATCTGCGCGAGATGGAGGCTGCCCGCTAGCGCCCCAGATAGTCCGCCCGCACATCAATGCTGGAGCGCCTGCCAACCGTGTCAAAGCAGGTGGAAAGCCATTCCTGCCCTGCCTGCCGCCCGAGATCGCGCAGCCGCGTAAGAAAGGCCCAGCTGGTGTCGTACTTGCTCGCCGCGGTGTAAGCGGAGAGAGGCTCATCGGCGCGGATGGCGTGCATGTTCACATTGCGCAGGCGCTTCTTCTCGCTCTCGACCAGAAGATCGTCCTCGATCAGGCGCTTGACGAAGGCAACCGCGCGCAGCTCCGCCATAAGCGAGGCGTTGAACGTGATCTCGTTGACCCGGTTCATGATGTCGTCCGCCGATTTTGGCGTGCCGGGGCGTTTGAGCGGGTTGATGTGCACGATCAGCAAATCGCCCGGCGTATCGGCATAGAAGAGCGGCCAGAGGGCAGGATTGCCGGTGAAACCGCCATCCCAGTAGGGCTCCCCATCAATCTCTACCGCCTGACGCAGGAAGGGCAGGCAGGCCGATGCCAGGACGGCCTGCATCGACAGCCGCTCGCCGGAAAACACCTCCGCCCGGCCGGTGGTCACGCATGTGGCCGTGACAAAGAGGCGGATGTCGTTCTGCGCACGCAGGCGCTCGAAATCGATCTGCTGGCCAAGAATGTCGCGCAAGGGGTCGACATCAAACGGGTTGAGATCATAAGGGCTGGTGAGCCGCGAAAGCGCATCGAGAAAGGGCACGAAGCGGGCAAAGGCTGCGCCGGGCAATAGCGGACGGAAAGCCGCACCGTGCGAGGCAACTGCCCGCCAGAAACGCTCAAGGCTTGCCCGTGCGCCGTCTGCGCCATTCTCTACCCAGCCATGGGCGAGGGCTGCCGCATTCATCGCGCCCGCGCTGGTTGCCGTGATGGCGCGCGGGCTGATCCGGCCATCTTCCAGAAGCGCGTCCAGCACGCCCCACGTATACGCACCGTGCGCGCCGCCCCCTTGCAGCGCCAGCGAGAGGGGTTTGGGCTTGCCGGCCATCAGGCCGCCGTCCAGCCGCCTTCAACGGGGAAGGAGGCGCCATTGGCCGAGGCGCCTGCGTCAGAGACCAGATAGAGCAGAAGGCCGTTAAGGTGGTCGTACTCGACAAACTTCTTGGTCGGCTGGGCGTGTAGCATCACATCGCGCACGACTTCCTCGCGGCTGATGCCGCGCTCGCGCGCGGTATCCTCGATCTGGTTTTCAACCAGCGGGGTGCGCACATAGCCCGGGCAGATGGCGTTGCAGGTGATGCCGCTTTCAGCGACCTCCAGCGCGATTGTCTTGGTAAGCCCCACCATGCCGTGCTTGGCCGCGACATAGGCCGATTTGAACGGGGAGGCGACGAGGCCGTGGGCCGAAGCGATATTGACGATCCGTCCGCGTCCCTGCTGCTTCATCACCGGCACGGCATGGCGTGTGGTGTGGAAAGCGGAGGTCAGGTTGATCGCGATAATCGCGTCCCATTTCTCTGCTGGCATGTCCTCGATCCTGGCGACATGCTGGATGCCGGCATTGTTGACGAGGATATCGAGCCGCCCGAATGCCTTCACGGTTTCGCTGATCAGATCAGCGATCTCGCCCGCTTTGAGCATGTTGGCGCCGTGATAGCGGGCGCGCACGCCAAACTCGGCTTCGATGCTGGCGCGCGCCGCCTCGATCTCGGCAGTATCGCCCAGCCCGTTCAGCATCACGTCGGCCCCGCAAGCTGCGAGCGCGCGCGCCATGGCAAGACCGATACCCGACGTAGAGCCGGTGATAACGGCCGCATGGCCTTTCAGGTCGGCCGAAAGACCGGTCATTACTCATCTCCTTCGGCCCAGCGGCCGATGCGTGGAATTTGTGCAGTGCAAAAGACCGTCGCGCCCGGTTTGTCAAGGCACGGGCTTTTCCCTCACCCTTTTTTGGGCGCGGGCTGCGGACGGGTGAAGAGCAGCTGATCGGGGGTCGAGCCCGCCTTGTCGAGGCGATAGCCATCAAGGTTGAACCCGCTCAGATCGTCCGGGTTCTCGATGCGGTTCTCGATGATCCAGCGGGCCATGAGCCCGCGCGCCTTCTTGGCGAAGACCATGAGGGTGCGCAACTTTCCGTCCTTTTCCTCCTTGAAGTCGGCGCTGATCACGCGCGCTTTCAGCGAGCTCAGCCGCGCCGCGCGGGCGTATTCGTTGGAGGCCAGGTTGACGATCACCTTGTGCGGGTGGGCCGAGACCACGCTGTCCAGCTCTGCGGCGATGTCATCGCCCCAGAAATCATAGAGGTTCGCGCCTTTCTTCGTCTTCAGCCGCGTGCCCATTTCCAGCCGGTAGGGCTGGATGGCGTCGAGCGGACGCAAGGCCCCGTAAAGGCCGGAAAGGATGCGCAGATGGTCCTGCGCCCAGGCCAGATCGGCATCTGACAGGCTCTGCGCATCGAGGCCACGATAGACCTCGCCATTGAAGGCAAGGGCGGCAGGCTTGCCCGCTTCGCTTTCCGGATCGAACGCCTTGAAACGGTCGGCATTGAGCGCAGCCAGATCGTCGGAAATGTCCATCAGCTGGCGCAATTGCGCGCGCGTCAGTTTCGACGTGGTTTTGGCCAGCTCGCCCGTGCGGTGCATCAGGGCAGGCCGCGTGGATTTCAGGCTCTCGCGGGCGGGCTCGAAATCAAGCTGCTTGGCGGGCGACAGGAGGATCAGCATGGCCGGTCAGCCTTTCGTCAGGGCAGGGTCAGAGGAATTCTCAATCGAGATAGGCGGTGAGGGCCGGGTTTGCCAATAGTGATTGCAGCCAACGCCCGGCGTCAGGCCTTGTCTGCCATCCCGAAGATCACGCGCGGGTTCATGATGTGGTTGGGATCAAGCGCGGCCTTGATGGCGCGCATCACCTCCACCTCCACCGGTTTGCGGGCGATCAGCTCTGACTGCTTCAGGATGCCGATGCCGTGCTCTGCCGAGATGGAGCCACCATACTTGTCGACGAGATCGTAGATATGGCGGGTCGCGGGCGCGGCCTTGGTGACAAATTCCTCGCCAGCGCCTTCATCGCGTGCCGCCACGTTGAAGTGCACATTGCCGTCCCCGACATGGCCGAACGCGATCACGCGCGAGCCCTCGATCATCGCTTCGGCATCGCGCGTGGCTTCGGCCATGAAGTCGGCCATGCGCGAGACCGGCACGGAGACGTCATGCTTGGCCGAGCGGCCATGGGTTTTCTCCCCATCGGGGATGCTTTCGCGCAAATGCCAGAAGCTTGCCGCCTGCGCTTCGGACTGGGCGATGGCAGCATCAAGGATCAGCGCACGTTCAAACGCGCTTTCCAGCGCCGCTTCCATCATGACGGGTGCCCGGCCTGCTTCCGCGCTCGTCATCTCGATCAGCACCATCCATTCGGGATTGCCCTCAATCGGATTGCGCGCGCCGGGCACGTGGCGGCAGACCAGCTCCATCGCGAAGGACTGGATCAGCTCGAAGGCTGCCACCGCTCCGCCTGTCTCGTTCTTCAGATGATCCAGCAGCGCGACCGCAGCGTGCGGGTCCTTCACGGACGCCAGCGCCACAGCCGTGGAGGCAGGGCGGGGGAAGAGCTTCAGCGTGGCAGCCGTGATGACGCCAAGCGTGCCTTCCGCGCCGATGAAGAGCTGTTTCAGGTCATAGCCGGTATTGTTCTTGCGCAGGCCTGAGAGGCCGCTCAGGACCCGCCCGTCCGGCAGGACTGCCTCCAGCCCCAGCACCAGATCGCGCATCATGCCGTAGCGCAGCACATGCACCCCGCCAGCATTGGTGGAGAGCAGGCCGCCAATCATCGCCGAGCCTTGTGCACCGAGGCTCAAGGGAAAGAGCTTTCCCGCCTCGCGCGCTGCGTTCTGCAGCGTTTCCAGCACCACACCTGCTTCCACGGTGACGGATTCGTTGGCCGTATCGATCTCGCGGATGGCGTTCATCCGCTTCAGGGAGATGACCGCCTCGCCAAACGGTGCAGACGCGCCCACCAGTCCGGTCAGCCCGCCTTGGGGCAGCACAGGGATGCGCGCCGCATTGCACGCCGCGAGGATGCGCGAGACTTCCGCTGTGCTGGACGGCTTGAACAAAAGCGGCGTGTGGCCGGTCAGCCGCCCGCGCCAGTCACGCACATGGGTGGCGATATCATCCGCGTCGGTGGTCCATGAGCGCGGGTCCAGCCCCTCGGTCAGGCGGGCAATGTCGATAACGGGCGCGTTCATGGGCGGATCCTTGGCTCTGTCAGGGCTCAACGGGCAGGCGGGTCATCACGGCGGTCAGCTTCAGGCGCGGCTCTTCATTCATGCGGCCTTCGAGCAGATAGCGATCCCCTTCGGCCGTGCCGGCAAAATCGACCCTGAACCGGTCGATCTCGCCGACCACTGATACGGCCTCCGGGCGATGGCGGGCGAACAGCATGCGCGCGACCGGACCGTCCGCACCCTGCTCGAGATGGCCGTCATAATAATAGCTGCTATCGCCTCCGATAGCGCGTCCCTTCTGGACCCACACAACACCGCCAGACTGGTCCAGCGCACTGCGAAAGCGCACGACATAGACCCCGTCGGGAATCCAGGACGGGGCGGGGTCGGCTTCGGGTATCGTCCTGTCCATGGCTTAAGGTGTGTCCTCAAGGCTTCGGGGCGCGGCGGCTCTGGCAAGGCGGTCATTGATCGCCTCGCCAAGCCCCGCAAAGGGAATCGGTGCAACCGCAATCCGGTCTCCCATTTGATCTGCTTTTCGCAGGCGCGAAAAGAGATTTGCCGCCGCTTCGGCAAGATCGCCCGTGGATGACAGGTCGAGAACGCCCTTGGCGCCAGCGCCGCGATGCGCGCCGAAGGCGAGATAGATTTCAAAGGCCTCAGGCGTGGTGACGTTCAGCCGCAACAGGGCGTCCGGCGCATAATGGCTGGTCAGCATGCCCGGCGCGCTGATCGCCGCGTCCTTGCCCGCTGACCGGATCGGCACGCCCGCCACCGCCTCTATCGCCTCGCGTGACAGCGCTCCCGGGCGCAGCATGACAAGGCCGTCGGGAGTGTCGGCGATGATCGTGCTCTCAAGGCCAAGCCTGCACGGCCCGCCATCGAGCACGAGATCGATGCGGCCGGTCAGCCCGTCAACGACATGGGCAGCCTCCGTCGGGCTGATCGCGCGAGACGGGTTGGCGCTAGGCGCGACCAGAGGGCGGTACAGCCGCGCGATCAGGCCGGTCATGGCAGGCGCATCCGGCCACCGCACTGCCAAGGTATCGAGCCCTGCTGCGGCGAGATCACACACCGAGCCGGCTTTACGCCTGCCCACCAGTGTCAGCGGTCCCGGCCAGAAGGCGCGGGCCAGTGTCAGCGCGGCGTCTGACAGTTCCACAAGGCTTAGCGCGCGCTTCAGACTGTCGACATGGGCGATGAGCGGATTGAAGCGTGGACGGCCCTTGGCCTCATAGATCGCGGCAACCGCGCGGGCATTGGTGGCATCAGCGGCAAGGCCGTAGACCGTCTCGGTCGGCACCGCCACCAGCCCGCCTGCGCGCAAGAGGTCCGCAGCCCGGTCAATATTGGCCGGGCTTGCCGCATCAAGGACAGGCAGAGGTTCAGGGCGTGACATGGCAAGAGCCATTGCGCGGGCGGGCGGCGAACGCAAGGTCTTTTGCCAATCGGGGTGCGGCGATGTGCGCAGTGTCTCACCAACTGCACTTCATGGGCTCGTCATAATTGCCTGTTAGCTCCATATCACCGATCCGCAATTCCGTCCGACCGCCAGGAGACTTTGATGACTGATCTTGCCACTCGCCTCGATCCGGACTTCGAGCCGGAGACCAATGTCTCGTCAAACCGGGACTTTGCAGACGTGGTGGCAGTGCGCATGTCACGCCGGGCGATGCTGCGTGGTGGCCTTGGTCTTGCCGTGTCGGGCTTCTTTGCGGCGCCGCTGGCTGCCTGCAGCCCGCAGCAGCGCGCTGAGGCCAGCGTGACGGGCCCCAGCCTTGGCTTCAATGCCGTGCCCACCAGCCAGGCGGACATGATCACGGTGCCGGAAGGCTATGAGGCGCGCGTGATCTATCGCTGGGGCGATGCGATCAGCGGCAATATGCCTGCCTTCGCTCCGGATAATTCCGGGGAAGATCAGGCCCATCAGGCCGGCATGCATCATGACGGCATGCATTTCTTCCCGATCGAGGGGCGTGATCCCTATCAGGGCAGCTCCACGGACGGGCTGCTGGTGATGAACCACGAATATATCGAGACGCGCTTCCTGCATTACGGCGCTGTCGAAGGCAGCGCGATGAGCAGCTGGGGCACGCCCGATCACTCCGGTCCTCGCCAGTCCGATCAGGTGCTCAAGGAGCTGAACGCCCATGGCGTGTCGGTCGTGCGCATGCGCGATGATGGCAATGGCAACTGGCAGATCGTGCCTGATCGCCATAATCGCCGCATCACTGGCCTCACCCGGATGGAAATCGCCGGTCCTGCGCGCGGCCATGCCAAGATGGCCACGCTTTACAGCCCGGACGGCACCCATACGCGCGGCACGCTTTCCAATTGCGCGCACGGCGTGACGCCGTGGAACACCTATATGGCGGCGGAGGAGAACTGGTCTGGCTATTTCGTCAATAGTGATGCCAGCCTGCCGCGCGAGCACACACGCTATGGCGTGCGCACCGATGTCAGCCGCCATAACTGGCACCTTGCCGATGGCGGCGAGGACGGCTTTGTCCGCTTTGACGCCTCTTCAAAGGCCGATAACGCTGCGGGCGATTACCGCAATGAGCCGAACAATTTTGGCTGGATGGTCGAGATCGATCCGTTCGACCCTGAATCTGTGCCGGTAAAGCGCACCACGCTTGGCCGGTTTGCCCATGAAGGCGTGGTGTTTGCTCCCGCCGAGGCCGGCAAGCCGGTTGTCTGCTATTCGGGCGACGATTCCCGCTTTGAATACATCTACAAGTTCGTCTCCGACGGGCTTTACGAGCCTGGCGTCACGCGCGGCGATATCCTCGATAGCGGCACGCTCTATGTGGCGCGCTTCCATGATGACGGCACCGGCGAATGGCTGCCTCTGGTCTTTGGCCGCAATGGTCTTGATGCCAGCAATGGCTTTGCCGATCAGGGCGATGTGCTGATCAATACCCGCACGGCGGCTGACATTGTGGGCGCCACGCGCATGGACCGTCCCGAATGGGGCGCCGTCGATCCGCAGACCCGCGCTGTGTATTTCACGCTGACCAACAACTCCAACCGCACCGAAGAGCAGGTGGACGCCTCCAATCCGCGCGCGGAAAACCGCTTCGGTTCCATCATCCGCTGGAACGAGGCCGATGGCGATCAGGCGTCAGAGCGCTTCAGCTGGGACATTTTCGTGCTGGCAGGCCCGGAGCATGACAGCCGCGATGCGAACGGCAATCCGCTGACCGAGGACAGCATTTTTGCCGCGCCGGACGGGCTCGCCTTTGATGCGGACCGCCGCCTGTGGATCCAGTGCGACATCTCCGACGGCTCTTTGAATGCGGGCGTCTACACGCCGTTTGGCAATAACCAGATGCTGGCGGCCAATCCGGATACGGGCGAGATCCGCCGCTTCCTGACCGGTCCGGTCGGCTGCGAGATCACCGGCGTTGTCACCACGCCAGATCGCCGCACCATGTTCATCAATGTCCAGCATCCCGGTGCCAATAGCAGCGAGGCGGACTTTGCCGCGGGCCGCTTCTCCAGCAACTGGCCCGATGGTGGCAACACCATGCCGCGCTCGGCCACGGTTGCCATCCGGCGCATTGATGGCGGTGTGATCGGGGCCTAGCGGCTGTTCGCTTTCCAAGGTGTCTCCCCCCGCGTGCGGGGGGAGTGGTCCGAAGGACCGAGGGGGGATATTCAAAAAGGCTCCCCCCTCCGTCTGGCAAGCCAGACACCTCCCCCGTAAACGGGGGAGGACATCGTTTATGCCGGAACGCCTTTTGCTGAAAATGGGAACCTAGCCCCTTGG
>CAZCEG010000034.1:0-12338 GCA_964497275.1 uncultured Oceanicaulis sp. | reverse complement strand
GAACGCTCAAGGCCTGCACCGTCTCGCGCAAATCATGCACGCGGATGATGCTGGCCTGTGAGCGGGCTGCGTGCAGCGCGGCGGCAAGCGAGCCGCCAAGGCGCTGATCAGCTGGCGCATCACGGTCCAGCGCTGCGATGAAGCGCTTGCGCGAGGCTCCAAAGAGGATCGGAAAGCCGTGGCCGGCAAGGCGCGGCAGGGCACGCATCAGCTCCAGATTGTGCGCCACCGTCTTGCCAAAGCCGATGCCGGGATCAAGCCAGATATGCTCGCGCGCAATACCAGCGGCCATGGCCGCGTTTGCGCGTTGCAGCAGGAAAGCCTCCACCTCGCCCACCACATCGTCATAGCGGGGATCGGCCTGCATGGTCTGCGGCTCGCCCTGCATGTGCATCAGGCATACCTTGCAGGCTAGCTCTGCCGCCGTTTCCAGCGCGCCCTCTGCCCGCAGTGCGAACACATCATTCCAGAGGCTGGCGCCTGCCTGAACTGCTGCGCGTGCCACGCCCGGCTTCATCGTGTCGATGGAAAGGGGGGTGCCTGCGCCTGCCAGACCTTCGATCACAGGCAGGACGCGTTCCAGCTCTTCGCCCTCGCTGACCGGTGCAGCACCGGGCCGGGTGCTTTCTCCGCCAATATCGAGCCAGTCCGCGCCCGCCTCGATCAGGCTCCGCCCATGCGCGATGGCGCGGGCGGCATCAAGATGCGCTCCACCATCGGAAAAGCTGTCCGGCGTCACATTGACAATGCCCATGACGAGCGGGCGGGCGGGCTGTGTCATGAGAGGAGATCAGTCCTCGTCCGTCAGGCGGCGGAAGGTATAGGGCTCCGGCGCGCCGGGCACCTGGAAGACGACCCGGCTGTCTGGCGTGACGCCGGACTCGCGATAGGTGAAGAAGGTGCGACTGGCGCGGACGCTGGCATGGATGCGCATCTCAGTCCCCGACTGAGCGGTGATCACGCAGTCCTGACCGGCCACCGCAAAATGGTACGCCCCTCCCGGAGATTGGTGGGCGCGGACCAGACAACTATCAGGGTAGCCGACAAGGTCCTCTTCGGTCAGCGCGGCAAACGCGCCCTCTTCCCCGGCCCTGCCTGCAAACGGCTGCGGATCGCGCAAGGTGAAAAAGTCAAAGCCCGTCAGCGCGCCTGCTTCGTCCTGCCGGAAGACCCAGAGCCTCTGGCGGCTTACGGGGCCATCTTCTGCACCGGAGCGCCATTCCAGATAGATCACGTGCTCACCCAGCTCCGGCGCCTCCACGCGTGTGTGCGTCGCGTATTGCAGGTCCAGCCATGGATAGGGGTTTCCCGCCGCAGGTTCGCGCCGCCATTCTTCCGGAATGCGCTCATATTGCTCGGCGTTGGAAAAGCGGCCCGTCAGCAGGGCGACGGGATCATCCGGGACGAACTGCCCCGCTGCAGCCTCCGGTTCGGAAGCGATATCCGGCTCGGCAAAGGCAAGAACGGCGACAAGTAGCGCAATCATGGCAGGCCTCCATTCGGACAGGACAGCCATTCCACCCGCACCGACCCCGGCTTGCAAGCGCGCCGCGCGGCCAGTACGCAAAATTTGTCCTGACAAATCCTGAGGCAATCGGGGTAGTGTATGGTAAGAGCGAACACCTACGGGTGTCCGCCTTCAGGAGGCTGCGTTTGACAACCACACAGGATGAAGCCGCCAGCGCGAACGCTGCTCCGCGCTATGTCTGGCTCGCAGAAACACTCAAGAAACGTATCGCGGCCAATGATCCGCCCGTTGGCCAGCTACTGCCGACCGAGCATGCGCTGTGTGAGACCTATGATGTCTCCCGACACACCGTGCGCGAGGCCTTGCGGCTTCTGGCCGAGGCAGGCCTGATCGTGCGCCGCCGGGGGGCGGGCACGCTTGTCATCTCCACCGAGAGCAAGGCGGCCTTCTCCCAGCGGCTCGGCAATGTCGACGATCTGATGCAATACGCCCGCAATGCGCGGCTGACGCCGGATGCGACCGCCATGGTCGCTCTGGAATCGACGCTGGCGCGCGCGCTGGGCGTGGCACCGGGTGGTGAGTACATGCGCGTATCGGGCCTGCGCGGCGTGCCGGGCGAAGCGCCAATCGCCCTCACTGATATCTATATCCGCGCCGACCTCGCCCCGCCGGTGGAAAAGCTGGTGGAGATGAACGGGCTCATCATCGAATGGATCGCCAATGTGCGCGGTGTGTCGACGGCGCGCGTTGATCAGGCGATCCTTGCAGGCGCGATGACAGAGCGCGAAGCCCACAAGCTGGGGTGTGAGCCGGGTGCGGCGGCGCTGCGCACGCGGCGGCGCTATTATGATCAGGGCGGGCGGGTGATCGCGCTATCCGACACCGTCCATCCCGGCGACCGCTTCGTCTATGAGATGAGCCTTCTGCGAGATATTGACGGCTAGATCAGGCCCTCAAGGCTGATTGCGTCTTCCAGCTCCACCGGGCCGCTCAGATGGACGTGGCCGTCTGCGTCCCAGCGCACTGGCAGCTCGCCGCCATCGGCGATGATGACCGCCTTGCGGTCTGTCAGCCCGCGCCGGCAGGCGGCCACCAGCGCCGCACACGCGCCCGTGCCGCAGGCAAGGGTCAGCCCCGCCCCGCGCTCCCACACTTTCAGCCTTATCGTCTGCCGGTCGATCACCTGCGCAAACCCGGCATTCACCCGCTCGGGGAAAAGCGGATCGTGCTCGATTTTCGGGCCGATCTCGCGGATCGGCAAGGCCTCCACACCATCGACGAAGAAGACCACATGCGGATTACCCATCGAGACCGCGCCCGGCCCTTCCAGGCGGCCACCGCCAGGAAGATCGATACCGAAATCGAGCTTTACCGTATCCATGGCGCGCGCCAGCGGTATCTGCTGCCAGTCAAGGCGGGCAGGGCCAAGATCAACCTCCGCCGCACCGTCCGCGAGGCGGCGCGCGCCCAACACACCGCCCGAAGAGGCAAAGCTGAGGCGTGACCCCGCACCTTCCTCGAACAACAGCCAGGCGACAGCACGCGTGCCGTTCCCGCAAGCGCCTACCTCGCCGCCATCTGCGTTCCACACGCGCAAGAGCGCATCGGCAACGCCATGGTCTTCAAGCCCGATTACCTGATCAAAGCCAAAGCGCGCATGCAGGCGCTCCAGCGCCTTTTTGTCCAGCCGCAGGGGTTTGTCCGCATCGCGGGCATCGATGACAATGAAGGCGTTTCCCGCCCCGTTCATGCGCCAGGCTCTCATGGCTGATGCGATAGCCTCGCCTTGCCGCGCCCGCAAGGCCGCTTGCCTTTCCGATTTGTAATGATGATGGCTTTGACGCATGAAAGACGCCCGCGTTCAATGCGGCCGCCAAACATAAAGGGGGCACCTGCCATGAGCCTTTCCCGCCTGACCCTTACCTGCGCGTTCGCCGCGATCGGCCTTGCGGCCTGCGATGCGACGCCCACAGGAGATACTGAAGTGACCGAGACGAGCGCTGCACCGGCTGAAACGACCGAGGGCCGCACCGTCAGTGACGCGGCCCGCGCGCTCAATGCCGCCATCCAGGCGGAAGAAGAGATGCTGCTCTGGGCCGAGGAAGTGGAAGGCGAAGAGGCGCTGGCCTTCGCCACCGCCCAGAACGAGCGCTCGCTGGCGCGCCTGCAGTCCGACCCGCGCTATCAGCAGCTTTTCGACAGCGCGCTTGAAATCCTCGAGAGCGATGCCCGCATTCCTTATGTGGGCGTGCGCGGCGGCGAGCTGTGGAATTTCTGGCGTGATGCCAATAACCGGCACGGCCTTTGGCGGCGCACGACACTGGAAAGCTATATGAGCGATGACACCCAATGGGATGTCGTTCTCGATCTTGATGCGCTGGCAGCCGCCGAAGACAGGAACTGGGTCTGGGCCGGGTCCAACTGCCTCGCGCCGGAATATCGCCACTGCATGATCACCCTGTCCGATGGCGGTTCGGATGCGGCCCATATCCGCGAATGGGACATGGAAACCCGCTCCTTCGTCGAGGATGGTTTTGTCATTCCCGAGACCAAGGGCACCGTCGCCTGGATCGATGAAAACACGCTGCTGATCGCGACCGCGCTCGATCCGGCAGAGGTGACGACCTCCGGCTATCCGTTCGTCGTGAAGCGCTGGACGCGCGGCACCCCGATAGAGAGCGCTGAAACTGTCATCTCCGGTGCAGCGGGCGATGTGGGCGTGTGGCCTGCCCGCTTCCAGCAGGCCGATGGCACTTTCTACCTGCTCGCCACGCAGGCCGAGACCTTCTTTGAGAGCGTCTACTGGCTCCTGCCCGACAATGCGCAAGGCGAACCGATCCGCCTGCCTCTGCCGCGCAAGGTCAGCCCGCGCGCGCTTTTTGGTGACCAGCTTGTCTTCTCCATAGAGGAAGACTGGACGCCTGAAGGCGGTGCCACGACCTATCCTCAGGGCGCGGTGCTGTCGGTGTCGATGTCAGAACTGGCGCAAACCGGCGAGCTGCCGGCCATCGAGACGGTGTTCATACCCAATGAGCGCCAGTCGGTCGGCGGCACGGGCGCGACGGCCAATCACCTCTTCATGGTGATCAATGACAATGTGGTCGGCGGGCTCTTTGCCTTCACCCGGGACGATAATGGCTGGCAGCGCCGCCAGATCGAGACGCCGGTCAACACCTCTGTCTCCATCATCACCACCGATGACCAGTCCGACCTCGCCTTTGTCAGCGCGCAAGGCTTCCTGACGCCGGACACGCTCTTCATGGTCAGCCCGGACGCAAGCTCGATCACCCCGGCACGCAGCCTGCCGGACTGGTTCGACACGACCGGTCTTGCGGTGGAACAGCGTGAGGCGGTGAGCAGCGATGGCACCCGCATCCCGTACTTCATCATCCACAACCCGTCTGCCGCCGCCTCCGGTCCGCAGCCGACCCTGCTCTACGCCTATGGCGGCTTCCAGGTCAGCATGGATCCCTACTATTCCGGCACGATGGGGCGGCTCTGGCTGAATAATGGCGGCACCTATGTCCTCGCCAATATCCGCGGCGGGGGCGAGTTCGGTCCGGCCTGGCATCAGGCAGGCCTGACCACCAACCGCCAGCTCATCTATGATGATCTCATCGCGGTCTCAGAAGCCCTGATCGCCGATGGCGTTACCACATCAGGCCAGCTGGGCGTGATGGGCGGCTCTAATGGCGGGCTTCTGACCGGCGTCATGTACACGCAGCGCCCGGACCTCTTCGGTGCGGTGATCAGCCAGGTGCCGCTTCTGGACATGATGCGCTTCCACACCATGCTCGCTGGTGCCAGCTGGCAGGCCGAATACGGCTTCCCGGACGAGAACCCTGAGGAACGCGCCTTCCTGCGTTCCATCTCGCCCTTGCACAATGTGGACGCGGATACGGACTATCCGCCGCTCTTCCTCCTGACCTCGACCAAGGATGACAGGGTGCACCCCGCCCATGCCCGCAAGATGGCTTATCTGACCGACGCGCTCGGCCTCGACATGCTCTATTACGAGAACATGGCAGGCGGGCACTCGGCAGCGGCAAACCTGCGCGAGACCGCCAACCGGCTAGCGCTGGAATACACCTTCCTCATGCAGAACCTGATGGATGGTGAGGAATAGGCTGCTTCCTGCCTGACGCCTGAAACGCAAAACCCCGCCGGATCGCTCCGGCGGGGTTTTTTGTGCGATTGCACCTTATGTCCTAGGCCAGCGCCTTTTCCAGTTTTGCGATAAGGTCAGGGAACGACGTTTTGGCGGCATCAGTCAGGAAAGCGATATCGACCCTGTCATAGGCATGAGCGAGGCGCGTGCGCAGGCCAATGGCTTTCTTCCATGGAGTGTCCGGATAATCGGCGACGATGCCTGGCTCGCTTTCGATAGCGGCACGAAGGGCTTCACCGACAATCTCACAGGCACGCTCAAGCGCCCGGCGAGCAACAGGGTCGTGCGCAATCGCGTCCGCATCCCGTTCAGCGACGAGCTGATGTGCGAAGCGCGCCTCGGTGAGCGCGTCTGAAAGGCGTTTGCGTATCTGCGCCCTCACAATACTACCCTCACCCCGGTCATCCCCACCTCTTGCCTTAGCTCCGGCGATAGCGACCGGGCGTGGAGCACGTCCACATCGCGCAGGAAGAGATCTTCCAGCCTTTCAGCTACTGCGAGCAGCGCGTCATAGCCAAAGCTATCGCCGACCGTCTCGATGACCACATCGACATCGCTCGCCGGGTGCGCTTTGCCAGTGGCAATCGAGCCGAAAAGGGTAATCGCCGTAACGCCGAGCGCACGAAATACCTCGCGCCCTCCCAATAGGCGGGCGCGGGCATCATTCAGTGTCGGTGTGGCGTGCAAGGCGTCCATGCGCGCAATGATAGCACGGATATTACGCTGCCACCCTATCCCATGGTCGGGATGATGAAGGACTGATCGGAGATCTCGCCAGACGGCCAGCGCTGGGTGACGGTCTTGATCTTCGTAAAGAAGCGCACCCCTTCCATGCCGTGCTGGTTCGCATCACCAAAGGCAGAGCGCTTCCAGCCCCCGAAGGTGTGATACGCGACCGGCACCGGGATCGGCACATTGATGCCGACCATGCCGACATTCACCTTGGCGGCAAACTCGCGTGCGGCAAGGCCATTGCGGGTGAAGATGGCAACGCCATTGCCATACTGGTGGGCGCTGGGCAGGCGGGCGGCCTCTTCGAGGTCTTTGGCGCGCACGATCTGCAGGACAGGGCCGAAGATTTCTTCCTGGTAGGAGCGCATGTCCGGGCGCACCCGGTCAAAGAGTGACGGGCCGACAAAGAAGCCCTTCTCATGGCCCTGCAGCTGAAAGCCGCGGCCATCGATCAGAAGCTCTGCGCCCTCTTTCACGCCCATATCGATATAGCTCTCGATGCGGGCCTTGTGAGCGGCGGTCACAACCGGACCATAGACCGCGTCCGGGTCCAGCGAATGGCCGGGGGTCAGCTTCTCGATTTCCGGAATCAGCGCCTCGATCAGCCTGTTGGCCGTGTCCTCGCCCACAGGAACCGCTACCGGCAGCGCCATGCAGCGCTCACCAGCCGAGCCGAAGGCGGAGCCCACGAGGTCCTTGACGACCTGATCCATGTCGGCGTCAGGCATGACGATGCCGTGGTTCTTCGCCCCGCCCATGGCCTGCACACGCTTGCCGTTTTCCGCGCCCTTCACATAGACGTACTGGGCGATGTCGGACGAGCCGACAAAGCTGACCGCCTTGACGTCCGGGTGCTCGAGGATCGCGTCGACAACTTCCTTGTCGCCATGGACGACGTTCAGAACGCCATCGGGCAGGCCCGCCTCGCGCATCAGCTCGGCCAGGCGCACCGGCACGGACGGATCACGCTCTGAAGGCTTCAGGATGAAGGCATTGCCGCAGGCAATGGCGACACCAAACATCCACATCGGGATCATGGCCGGGAAGTTGAACGGGGTGATCCCCGCGACCACGCCCAGAGGCTGGCGCATCGAATAGACATCAATGCCGGGGCCTGCGCCCTCGGTGTATTCGCCCTTCATCAGATGGGGCACGCCGCAGGCAAATTCGATGACTTCAAGGCCGCGCTGGATATCGCCCTTGGCGTCTGCGACCACCTTGCCGTGCTCGGAGGCCAGAAGACGGGCGAGGTCCTCCATATTCTCTTCGACAAGCGCCTTGAAGCGGAACATCACGCGGGCGCGGCGCTGCGGATTGGTCGCGGCCCAGTCGATCTGCGCTTCACGGGCGATCTCCACCGCGCGGGCCAGCTCTGCTTTCGTGGCCAGCGGCACGCGCGCCTGCACCTCGCCAGCGCTCGGATCGAACACATCGCCGAAGCGGTCAGATGCCCCCGCCTCATGCTTGCCCTTGATGAAGTGCGGAATGGTGCGGATATCGGCGCTCATCGAACTGTCCTCCTGTCGGCAGGCATGATCATGCCCCTCCGTTTATCATTGCGATGCGGATTAGCCTTTGACGGGGCGTGTGTCGAGGCGGGGGCGCTGTTTGGCCAGCCTTCTAGCGGGTGAAGATCACGCGGCCCGCCTGCCGCGCAAGGCCGGCCAGAGTGCCGTCCGAACCGAGGATTCCGGTCCAGACCGCACTGCCTTGGTGATCCACAAGCGAGAGCCGCTGGCGATGCTCGGGCTCGACCTCCCAGCGCGCCACTGCCAGCAGTCCGGGCGGACATGTACCCGTTGCACGCGCGTCCCCCGACAGGCCGTCCCCGGACAGGACCAGCTCGCAGGCCCCGGCGTGCCAGCGCCCCCTGAGCGCCTCAGCGTCCAGTATTTCCGGCGCACCGCGCAACACGACGCCATGGGGCGGCAGGATTTCATTGGCAGGCGGGCTTGAGCGATCGTCGAGATAGGGTTGAGGCGCAGCCATCTCGGCCGGAGGCGAACTTGCGCCGCAGGCGGCCGCTGCGTTGCCGATCAGCAACGCCGCAGGCAGCACCCCGAAAAAATGGTGCTGTCTCGTCCGAAAAGAATTGTCCTGCATCAACTCAGACCTAAACTACTACCAGTTGCCGCCCTCGCCGCGAAAATGGCGAGGCTGGCCAAAGCTACTCAACGAGATCGGGGAAATCCATGTTGACCAAAATCCGGGCGGGTCTTTACGCCGCCGTATCTGCCACCACTTTGGCTGTCGCGCTGTCTGCACCATCGGGCGCTTTGCCCTACCGCGATGATGTCGGAGATGAAGGCGCACAGGAGTTTGCCGCTCCGTGGGACGGCGTTATCCAGATCTATATGTGGAACCGGAATACCGGCGGCATCAATTTCAACTGCACAGGCTCCCTGATCAATCCGCGCACCGTGCTGAGTGCCACGCACTGTTTCAACAGCCTGCCGAATGAGTTTTACGGCTTTTCCGGTGCGCCGCTGACGCCGATCATCGCTTACGGCCCGGATACCTTCGATGCGCTGTTCAACTGGATCGGCACCGGCCAGCAGTTCATTGACGATCGCAATGGTCTGACCTTCGCACTCAACGTCATGACGCCGCCTGAAGGTTCGTTCTTCGGCGAGCCGTTCCCCGCCGCCGACGTGGCGCTGCTGAGCCTGCTTGATCCGCTCTACACCCTGCCGACCTACGGGATGCTGTTCAGCCCGATCCCTGCCGACGTGCTCAACGAAGGCGTTCACGTCAACATGATCGGCTATGGCACGTTCAATCCCGGTTCCAGCACGGCCGGCGCCGGGATCAATGGCCGCCGCCGCGCTGGCGAGAACATGCTCGGCTTCCTTGGCAACTTCAATCAGTTCTTCAGCGCCCTAGGCCAGGACGTGAACGAGTTTCCGGGTGGCAACAATAACCAGATGATGTACTGGATCGATTTCGATCAACCTGACCGGACAGGTGAGTGCGAGCGTGGCAACGCCTTCGGCTTCAGCAACTCGATCATCTGTTCGGACTGGAATGGCAGCAGCGGTGGCGTGATCGATTCCGACACGCTGATACTGCCCGGACCGTCGCTTGACCTGTTCCCGGGCGATGCTCTCCCGAACGAGGTCGGCACGGCAGGTGGCGATTCCGGCGGCCCGCTGATGGCGATGAACATTTTCGACAACCCGCTGATCCTCGGCGTGCTGTCAGGTGGCTTTATCGAGGGATTCCTGCACGCGTCCGGCCAGTCCTACGGCAAGCTCAGCTACTATAATCCGCTCTACGCCTATCACGAGTTCATCTCGGAGAATAATCCGTACAAATACGTAACCAATACGGGCAGCGGCGACTGGTTCGATGCCTCGATCTGGGTCCAGACCATGGACCCGAACTACTTCATCTACCAGGACGGCGAGATCGTGAACGGATTGCCGGACGGCCCGGAACTCGGCACCAGTCCGGGCGATCCGTGGGGCGTGGTCTTTGACACGGATGTCGCCGATCTCTTCGGCGAGGCGGCTGACTCTGCGGGAACGGGGCTTGCCGTTTCAAGCGAAGACGTGACAAATTTTTCCGCCGATGGCCTCGTTGCGACCACGACGCGGTCTGTGGCAGGGCGTGCTTCGGCAGAGGCCTCCGGCAACAGTGCAGCGTCAACAGGCTGGGTTGAGGACAATGCCGCCGACGGGATCGTCGCCTACGCTTCTTCTGAAGGGGCCGGCGATCGCGCCGCCGCCAATCACGGCCATACGGCAGAAGATGCGGAAACTGTCGATGCTGCACCGACAAACACCGGACCGGGTTCGGTCGGCTTCGTGCCGTCAAACTTCTATGGCGTGGTCGGGGGTGCGGCTCCGCGCTTCTATGACGTCACCATTGGCGGCGGGACGGTGTCTCTCAACGATGCCTTCGTCGAGATCGACCGCCTGTCGGTGGCTGGTCCGGGCGCTCGCCTCAACATAGGCGAGGATGCGACCCTGTGGAGCCTGATCAGCGTGGAGACCTTTGCTGGCACGCTCAATGTCGACGGCCTGCTTGCATCGCGTGAGCTGGTCCAGTGGGGCGGCACGGTGACCGGTAACGGCTTCATCGAACTCTTCGAGTTCAACATGCTGTTCGGCAATGGCATGTTCGTGCCCGGCGCATACTTCAACGTCGCCGGTGTGATGAACGCGGGTCAGGATAGCCTGGGCGGTCTGACCATCTTTGGCGACTACATCCAGACGTCCGGCGGCACGATGCTGGTAGACATCACGCCGACCAGCAACAGCCTGCTGACCGTGGTGGGCGACGTGTCGCTCGGCGGCCTGCTCGCCATCCGCTCCTCGGACGGCTACTTCCCCCGCTTCGGCGATCGCCGCACCTTCCTCGAGTTTGAAGGCGAGCGGGTTGGCGAGTTCGATGCGGTTATCGACCTGCCGGGCGTTCTGTTCCTCCAGCCCATCTATGGGGCCGGAACGGTGGAATTCCTTGTGCAGGCGGAAAGCTTCACCAGCTTCGCCAGCTTCACCAACCCGTCCCAGACGGCGCTGGGTGGACGCCTTGACCAGCTGCGTGGCAATCCGCAGGCCGGGCCCGTTGCCCAGCTCTACTCGCTGATCGACCTCTTGCCGAACGGGCCGCTGGTCAACG
Source organism: uncultured Oceanicaulis sp. (assembly GCA_964497275.1). Lineage (GTDB taxonomy): Bacteria > Pseudomonadota > Alphaproteobacteria > Caulobacterales > Maricaulaceae > Glycocaulis. Next base: position 1,347 of record CAZCEG010000034.1, on the reverse strand, counting down.
CCATTGAAAACCTTGTTCCGCACGAGGGCTTCCAGCTGCGCCGGGCCGTGACGGGCCATGGCGAGGTGCTGGCGGGCGCCCTGCGCAGCCGCATGCTGCAAGGTGGCGGGTCGTCCGGCGGTGCATCCGGCGGCGGCCAGGCCATGTTCAGCCTTCTGGGCTCCGACATGGCCAGCGGCCTTGGCGGCACGGCACTGGCCGACATGGCACGGCTCGGCGGTGCGCAGGCCGAACCGGATGTGCGTGATCTCGGCAATGGCTTCGAGGTCTTCTTTGCAGGCGGCCTGATCGATGCCTCGGCACCGACGACGGCGAGCTCGTCGAACGCAAACATCGAGGGCGGCTTTGCGATGGCCGGCATCGATTACGGTCCTCAGACCGGCTGGCGTTTTGGCGGTGCGATCGGTTTTGCCACCTCGCAGGCTGACCAGAACCTCGCCGGGGGCGGGGAAGCCTCCAGCCGGGTGGAAAGCGTCCAGCTGACGGGCTATGCCAGCTATCGGCGCGACAATGTTCACGCCATGCTGGCCGCCACGCTCGGCGATCACACCTCGCGCGCAGGCCGCTCGGCCTCCGTCGGCGGCGTGATCCTGCCGGTTACGGGCACGCTGGAAGCGACCACCTACGAGATCACGGCTGAGGCTGGCTACACCTTCACCAATGGCGCTTGGCGCGCCACGCCGGTGGCCAGCATCACCTGGCACAATCTCGAAGTGGACGCGGGAAGCATGACCGGTTCACCGGCGGCGTTTGACCTTTCCAGCTATTCAGACAGCTTCACCACGGCGCGCCTTGGTGTAGATGCCGGATACAGCTTTGAAGGCGAACGCTTCACGCTCGAACCCCGCCTCTATGCCGGCTATGCCAACCGTCTGAGCGGCGAAAACGAGACGATTGCCGGTGACTTTGCCGGTACGCCCGGCACGCAGGGCTTGATCCTCGGGTCAGGGCTGGCAGCGGAGGATGACTGGTTTGAAATCTCTGCCGGAGCGGTCGCCCGCCTGCGCAACGGGATCGACCTGTCGCTCGCCTATGAAACCCGCACGGGCGGTGACCGCCTGCGCGATGTCGACGTGCTGATGGTGGGTCTGCGCACCCGCTTCTAGGCGCGCCGCACCACGACAAGAAGAAGGCCGCTCCGGACCCCGGGGCGGCCTTTTTCATGCGCCGGAATTGCTGGTTCAGCGGGTGCGGCGCAGCGTTACCGGCGTGCCGGACATCTCACGGCCTACCCAGTCGCCAGCCATATCCTGCATGCCGGCAAACACCGGCTCGCCTGCCGGATCGACGAGGACGAGGCGTGGCCCGTCTTCCTCCTCGAACTGCCAGAACATCGCTTCGCTCAAG
>CAZCEG010000033.1:8328-12395 GCA_964497275.1 uncultured Oceanicaulis sp. | reverse complement strand
GATTTTCCACACGGCAAGGGCGGCGCGCGCCGCCTCGCGGGAGACATCGCCCAGAAGCGGCAATTCCTTGAAGATCACGCGGATCTGGCCTGGGTGTGCCTGAAGCGCTTCAGCCAGCCAGCTATTGGCGACCCGGCAATAGGGGCAGCGATAGTCGAAGAACTCCACGATGGTGACCGGCGCGTCGGCAGGGCCAAGAACCGGGTCGCGCGCATCGCGCAGAATTTCGTTCTCCAGCGAAGCCACGGCAGCGACGAGTTGGGCCTGTTCGCGGGCCCGGGCGCGCTGCTGCAATTCCACCAGCGCTTCTTCGATTACCTCCGGGTTTTCGACGATATAGCGGTGGACGCGCTCATTGAAGTCGTCAGCGGCCGTAGCCTCGTCGGTGCTGGCAGAGCACGCGGCAAGCAGAATGCAGGCGGCAAACGCGATCAAAGGGCGCATGAGGTCTCTTTCGTCTGGAGATAGGGCGATCAGGTCAGTTGAAGCGGAGGCGGGCGCCCTCGGTGCGGGCCACCGGAGTGTATTGGCGGCGTTCCTGCTGGGCGCGGTTCCATTCGCGGATTTCCTGCGGGGTAGGCTCCGCAATCGCGATCAGTTCACTTGCACGTACCCAGGCCGGAGTTCCTTCGTTCAGGTCCTCCCGGGCACGGTTGGCAAACACGAAGGCCTGCATGTTGTTGCCGACCGCAAAGAAGCGCTCGGCGGTGGCCAGCTGCGCCATGGAAGTTTCTCCCCGGGCCTCGTGTGCCAACGCCAGCTGGAACCACGCCCACGAATTGTCGGGTTCCTCGGTAAGGGCAAATCGCAGATGGGAGATCGCTTCCTCGATGGCCGCATTGTCGTTGGTGCCGATCAGCGAGGCGGCGAGGTTGACCCGCAAAAGCGGCGCTTCGGGCATCATTTCGGTGGCGATGCGGTGCGGCACGACCGACTCCGCGATCCGGCCGGACTCATACAGCATCTGGCCTTCAAGCTCGTGGAAGAAGGGATTGTTGGGCTCGTCGGCAATCAGGGTGGCGAGTATCTCGCGGGCCTGTTCCAGCCGTCCTTGCCGGTAATAGGCGACCGAGCGCGCATAGCGTCCCTCCACGCTCTGATCGCTTTCCGGGTAGCGTTGAAAGACCTGTGCAGGAGCGACGGTGAAACCGATGATCTTGGCCTGAATACGCGACAGCGTAGCGATTTCTTCGGGCGTATCTGGCACATCGCGATAGGGCGAGGCGTCGACCCGGCGGCGCATGGCATCGATGCGCTGGGCGGAAAGAGGGTGAGAGCGGAAATACTCGTAGCGCCGCGCCTGGCTCATCACCTCCTGATAGCGGAAGCGCTCGAACGTGGTGACAAGGCCCATGCCGGACTGGCCGGTGCGCTCGAGAAAGGTGAGGGCGGCCTGATCGGCTGCCGCTTCCTGATTGCGCGTGTAGCGCAGCAGGTCCAGCGTCGCAAATTGCGGCGCAGACGCGATAATCGCCGCGCCTGCATCGGCCGCGCCTGCCATGGCGGCGACGATCCCAAGGCCAAGAGATGCGATCATGGTGGCCATGGCGCTACGGCTGCCATCGCTGAAGCGCACCAGATGCGCGCCTTCGATATGGCCGATTTCGTGCGCGATTACCGCCTTGATCTCATTGGGGTTTTCGGCCGTCACGATAGCGCCGGTATGCATGAATATGTTCTGCCCGCGCGTGACGAAGGCGTTGAACTCGTTATTGCCGACCAGATAGAAGCCCACCGAGTCACGGTCGAGATTGGCCGCATCCAGAAGCGGGTCGGTATAGCCTCGCATCACCGCTTCAATCTCGGTATCGCGGATCAGACGGACGCCCTGGGCCTCCGCAGGCGCGAAATCAGAAAGCACAAGCGCGAGCGCACCAGCGGCTGCACCCAGAGCAGCTCTCGATAGGGCAGATGTGATGCGGGCAATACGTGTCATGTCAGCATGACCTCCGAACCTGATACTGCCCCCGCATGCATCAGGACGATAGCGATTTGATGGCAAAAGTGTAGCCCGCTGGCGCAATCGCTGCCAGCGGGCCACGCCCTTGTGATCAGGAGCCGAGACCGAAGATCTTCCCGGAGCGCTGCCACCAGCCGCGCTTTTTCGGTCCGCTATCATCCCCGCCATCGCCTGGCTGATCAGATGGCGCCTCGGTCGCCGTTGGCGCCGGCGCCTCTTCGGACGCGTTGGAAGCCTCTGGCTTGGCCTTGCTGGCGCGGGCCTTGCGGGCCGGTGCCTTGGCAGGTTTTGCAGGCGTTTCCTCCGGAGCTGCCGCTTCGGCAGGCGCTTCAGCCTTCGTTGCAGCCTTGCGGGTCCGCTTTGGCTTCGCTGCCGGCTTTTCCTCTGCGACCGCCACGCTCTCTTCCGCTTTCACGGCTTCTGCGGCCGGTTCTGCCTTCCGGCGGCGTGTGCGTTTGGGCTTTGCGTCGGCCTCGGCTTCCGGCGCGGCCTCTGCGGCTACAGGCTCGGCAACGGCCTCGGCGGCGGGCGCTTCGACCGTGTCGGCCTTGCGGCGGCGGGCAGGGCGCTGGCGGGCCGGCGGCTTTTCCGTGGAGCTGAGGTCTTCAGACTCCACCGGCTCGATGACGTCGAGACCCTTTACCGGAGCGTCACCAGCGTCGGGCTGGACCGATGCGGCGCTGGCATCTTGCGGCTCACGCGCTTCGCCATCCCCGCGGCGGCGGCGGCCACGGCCACCCCGGCGGCCCCGGCGGCGGCGCTTGCGGCCTGCCTCGTCCTCGGCGCTGGCATCGCGCGGCGTGGCGGGTGCGCCGTCAGCGGCGTCACCGGCTTCGTCATCGATGTCTTCGCTTTCGGTGTCGGCAGACATGCCCTCCGCTGCGGCCTGCGGATCACGCGGCTCTGCGCCGTCTCGATCACGGCCACCGCGGCGTCTGCGGCGGCGGCGGCCCTTGCGTTCGCCGCCTTCGCTGTCCGCCTCGGCAGGGCGCTCTGTGCGTTCGGTGCGCTCTGCGCGCGGTTCGCTGCGGGTCGCGCTGCGGGCTTCCTCGGCGGCTTCAGCCGCTTCCAGGGCGGCTTCTTCCTCGGCGGCGCGGCGATCAGCCTCCTCCTCGGCGGTCAGCGACCCTGCCTCTACCGTAATGGGTTTGGGCACATAAGGCGCGCGCTCGCCCTCGCGGCGGGTTTCCAGCCGTTCGATACGTGATTCGTCGCGCTTGAAGTCCGGGTCGGTCGCGATCGTCACGCGCATGTCGAAGCGCTGCTCGACCGCACGCAGATATTCGCGCTTCTCGTTCAGGAGATAGAGCGCCACTTCACCCGGAAGGTGGAGGAGGATGCGCGAGGCGCGGCCTTTAAGGCCCTCTTCCTCAACGCTGCGTACGGCGGCGAGCGCACTTGATTCCACGCTGCGAAGATAGCCGATGCCATTGCAGTGCGGGCAAGGCTCCGTCGTGCCTTCCACCAGGCTGGTCCGGCGGCGCTGACGGGAGATTTCCATCAGGCCGAACTGGGAGATTTTCGCCATCTGGATGCGCGCGCGGTCTTTTGCGAGCACGTCCTTCATCTTCTTCTCGACGGCGCGGATGTTCTTGTTGTCCTCCATATCGATGAAATCGATGATGACGAGGCCAGCAAGGTCGCGCAGGCGCATCTGGCGGGCAGCTTCCTCAGCGGCCTCCAGATTGGTTCGCAGCGCGGTCTGCTCGATATTGCGTTCCTTGGTCGACTTGCCCGAGTTCACGTCAATGGCGACAAGCGCCTCGGTCGGGTTGATGACCAGATAGCCGCCTGATTTCAGCTGCGTGATCGGCGAGTGGATCGCCTCCAGCTGGGCTTCTGCGCCGTGGCGCAGGAAAAGCGGCATGTCATCGGAATAGGGCTGAACCTTCGTGGCATGGCTGGGCATCAGCATGCGCATGAAGGCCTTGGCCTCCTTGTAGGCCTCCTCGCCCTCGACCAGGACCTGCTCGATGTCCTTGTCGTAGAGATCGCGGATCGCGCGTTTGACCAGATTGCCTTCCTCGTAAATGAGGGTCGGGGCGATGGATTTCAGCGTGGTCTCGCGGATCGTCTCCCACAGGCGGATGAGGTAGTCGTAATCGCG
>CAZCEG010000033.1:6820-8318 GCA_964497275.1 uncultured Oceanicaulis sp. | reverse complement strand
CTCCAGCTTGGTGCGGGCAGCCCCTGCGGTGCGGATGATCAGGCCCATGCCGCGCGGCAGGTCGAGGCCCTGCACGGCGCTTTTCAGGCGCTTGCGGTCGGTCGCGCTGGTGATCTTGCGTGAAATACCGCCCCCGCGATCGGTGTTGGGCATCAGCACGCAATAGCGCCCGGCGAGGCTGAGATAGGTGGTGAGCGCCGCGCCTTTATTGCCGCGTTCTTCCTTGGAGACCTGCACCAGCATAACCTGACGGCGCTTGATGACCTCCTGGATCTTGTATTTGCGAAGTAGATTGCGCCGCTTGCGGGCAATCTCCTCCATCAGATCCTCGTCATCATCGGCATCGTCGCCGCTCTCGCCTTCGCTGTCAGCGGTCAGTTCGGCTTCGGCCTCGCGCAGGGCCTGACGGTCCTCAAACGGGATCTGGTAATAGTCGGGATGGATTTCGTTGAAGGCGAGGAAGCCGTGCTTGTTGCCACCATATTCAACGAAGGCGGCCTGTAGCGACGGTTCCACACGGGTAACCTGGGCGAGATAGATATTGCCCCTTATCGGGCGTCGCGAGGCGGATTCGAAATCGAAATCTTCAACGCGATTGGACTCTATGATGACCACCCGGGTTTCTTCCTGGTGGGAGGCGTCGATCAGCATTTTGCGTGACATTAAGGCGAGCTCCGGTGCGCGCAGCAGCAAGCGTCCTCCGCCCGGCAAGGGCGGTCGGAACAGGCTGTGCGCTGTCGTGAGGGCGCAGGGGCGGCGTCGCTTCAAATGATATGAGAGGGATCGCACGCGCCTGGCGCATGGTTTCAAGGTTCCTTCACCCGACCCGCCGCGCGCGTTACCGCGCAGCGCGGCAGGGGGTGTTCGTGCTTCTTTGGGCGCGTGCGCGCAGGCCCTTCAAGGAGATCCTGCGGCGTCTGCCCGGAAATTCTGCTTTGCCCTGTCGGTCGTGGCCTGTGCCGCCTGAGGGAGGCAGCATCGCCCACGCAGGGCCGGGAGTGATGTCCGGCAAGCCGGACATGACGGGGAATCCCGCCAAGGTTATCAACACCGCAGTGCACCATGCACCATTCAACGCGGGATGAAAAGCAAGCATATCCGTGATAATCACAATCCGGGATGACGTATAGCGTTACGCGTTTGGTAACCGAATCGAAACCGGCAGAGGGTAGGTTCCGGTCAGCGACCTGCAATCAATGCAGGCGATACAGACGCTTCACGAGGGGTCGGACGGGTGGACATGATCAGGCTGACATGGCTTCGCGCGCTGCTTGCGCTGCTGATCATGATGGTCGGCGTGTCCGCGGCATTCGCCGACACGATTGGCGCCGTGCGATTTGGCGTGCACGAGACGCACACCCGCGTGGTCATCGAAACGAGCCATCCGGTAGACTTCAACGCCTTCACGCTTGCCGAGCCGTCACCGCGCCTTGTGGTAAGTGTGCCGGGGACCAGCTGGGCCGTTGCAGGTCTGGAAGGCGGGCAGGGGCAGGGCCAC
>CAZCEG010000033.1:0-6810 GCA_964497275.1 uncultured Oceanicaulis sp. | reverse complement strand
CGGGCGCTTCCGCTTTGACCCGAACGGACAGGCTCCCAGACTGGTATTTGACCTCGAAGGCGCGGCTGTCGTCGTGCGCCAGTTCAGCCTGCCGCCGGATGGTGGCGGCCATCGCATCGTCATCGATATCGAACCTGCCCCGGTGCAAGCTTTTACGGCCAGCTCGGGCTTTCCAACCGAGAGCGTGACGCTGACCCAGCTGGTCGCCGAACGCGCGCAGGTCGCTTACCTGCCGCCGCGCTGCGAACGTATCCGGGTGGTGATTGATCCTGGCCATGGCGGGCGTGATCCGGGCGCGCCGGGCCGCTTTGGCGGCGCATCAGAAAGCGTGCTTGCGCTGAACGCCGGCCTTGCCTTGCGCGATCTGCTCAATGCCAGCGGCCGTTATGAAGTGATCATGACGCGCGATACCGACGTGTTCCTCGAGCTTGATGAGCGCATCCGCGTGGCCCAGCGGGCCGAGGCTGACCTCTTCATCTCGCTGCATGCTGATGCGGCCCCCAACAGCAATGCCGGTCCGCGTGGGGCAGCCGTCTATACACTGTCTGATGCCGGCACGACGCGGGCCCGCAGCCGGGCCATGCGTGATGGCGAATGGATCGTCACCAGCGAGACACGCACCGCCGAGGTCAACGCCCTGCTGCTGGACATGAGCCTGCGCGAGAAGCGCAACCAGTCCCTGACCTTTGCTGAATCGCTCCTTGGCAATGCATCGAGCGTGACCCCGCTCTTCCGGCGGGAGCCGCTGGAGCGTGGCTTCTGGGTTCTGCTGGATTCGCAGATCCCCGCCGTGCTCTTCGAGATGGGCTTCATGACCAACCCTGAAGACTCCCGCAATCTGAACAACCCGGCCTACATGCAGCGCCTGATGGCGACCGTCGCGGGCTCGATTGACCAGTATTTCGAAGGGTGCGGTACGACGGGCGCCTTGCGCACCGCTGCGGCCGGGTCTGTCACAGGTGGTCCTGCCCTGCGTTAGGCAATGCCTGAACTTTGTGAATGCGGATTTGGACGCGCGCTGCGCAACGCGCCATAATGGTGCCGCAGTGAGGGGCAAGGACGGTGGCCGGGGTGTGACCCCAACCTGTAAGGCGTCACCGTTAAGGCGGACAAGATGAGCGTTTTCAGCTTCAGGAATTTCGGCAAGCTCGCCCTGTGGGGTGGATCCACCATCGCCATTATCGGCGTGATCGCGCTGATTGGTGTGTCGATCTATGTGGTGCGCGTCACCGAGGACCTGCCCAATTACGAGCAGTTGCGTGAGTACGAGCCGCCAGTGATGAGCCGCATGCATGCCGGCGACGGCCTGCTGATTGCGGAATATGCCTTTGAGCGCCGGGTCTTCGTGCCGATCGAGGCGATCCCGCCGCAGGTGATCAACGCGTTCCTCGCGGCGGAAGATGCCAATTTTTACAATCACTCCGGCATTGACCTCATGGGCATGGTCCGGGCGGCCATTTCCAATATCGGCAATATCCTGAACGGGCGGCGTCTGGAGGGTGGCTCCACCATCACCCAGCAGGTGGCCAAGAACTTCCTTCTCAGCTCCGAACAGCGTCTGGCCCGAAAGGTGCAGGAGATCGTGCTGGCGCTGCGTATGGAGCGCGCCTTTACCAAGGACCGCATCCTTGAGCTCTATCTCAACGAGATTTTTCTCGGCAACCGCGCTTATGGCGTGGCGGCCGCGGCACTGAACTATTTCGACAGCTCGATGGACGAGCTGGAGCTGCACGAGATCGCCTATCTCGCAGCGCTTCCCAAAGCGCCCAACAACTACCATCCCGAACGGCGCACCGAAGCTGCCATTGGCCGGCGCAACTATGTGCTCTCGCGCATGGTGGCGAACGGCTTCATCACGCAGGAGCAGGCCCGCGAGGCGCAGGCCATGCCGCTGGAGACCACACGCCGCCTGCAGGGCGAGACCTATCTGGCTGCCGAATATTTCGTCGAGGAAGTCCGCCGCGAGCTCTTCAACATTTACGGCGAGGAGCAGCTTTATTCGGGCGGTCTTTCGGTGCGCACCTCGCTCGACACCCAGGCCCAGCTGGCCGCCCGTCAGGCGCTGCGCGCAGGGCTGGTCGAGTATGATCGCCGCTATGGTTATCGCGGCCCGCTGACCCGGCTTGAGAATTTCGATGACTGGCCCGGCCAGCTTGCCGCGATCACCCCGCCGCGCGATCTCGACGAGGGCTGGGTGCATGCCGTCGTGCTGGAGATCAATGATGGCGAGGCGCTGATCGGCACCGTGGATCGTGCGCGCGGCCGGATTCCGTTGTCGGAGCTGCGCTGGGCGCGCCGCCCGTCGCGTTCCTCCACCAATAATTTCCCCGTCCTCGGGCCGTCGATCAGCCGGGCAGGCGACGTGCTGGAGCTTGGCGATGTGGTGCTGGTCCAGCGTCTGAGCGAGGACGGAGAGGATTACGGCCTGCGCCAGGTGCCGGAGGTCAATGGCGCGGTGATGGCGCTTGATCCCTATACGGGCCGCGTGCTGGCGATGGTGGGCGGGTATTCCTTCCAGCAGAGCCAGTTCAACCGCGCCACGCAGGCGCGCCGCCAGCCGGGTTCGTCCTTCAAGCCGTTCGTGTACGCGGCTGCGCTCGATAGCGGCTTTACGCCCGCGAGCATCATTCTCGATGCGCCGTTTGCGGCCACTGGTGGCGGGGATATGCGCTTCTACCGCCCGTCCAACTATTCCGACCAGTTCTACGGGCCCTCGACCATGCGCCTCGGGCTGGAATTGTCGCGCAACGTGATGACGGTGCGCCTCGCGCAGGACACCGGCATGGCGCCGATTGTCGATTACGCGACGCGCTTTGGCATTTACGACCAGCTTGAACCGGTTCTCTCCATGTCGCTGGGCGCGGGCGAAACGACGCTCTGGCGGCTGATGAGCGCCTATGGCGCACTGGTCAATGGTGGCCGGCGTGTTCAGCCGACCCTGATCGACCGGATACAGGACCGCGAGGGCAATACGATCTACCTCCATGACCAGCGCGAATGCGTGGGCTGTGATGTGGAGGAATGGTCCTCGTCCGTGCGCGAACCTGAGCTCGACGAGCTGGGCGAGGAAGTGGTCGATCCCGTCACGGCCTACCAGATCGTGTCCATGCTGGAGGGCGCCGTGCGCCGTGGTACGGGCAGCGCGCTCAACTCCCTCGGACGTCCGGTTGCGGGCAAGACGGGCACCACCAACGAGTTCCGCGATGCGTGGTTTGTCGGCTTCACGCCAGACCTTGTCGTCGGCGTTTATGTCGGCTTCGACACGCCCATCCCGCTGGGGTCGGGCGAAGCGGGTGGCCGGGCAGCCGCGCCGATTGCCCGCGATACGTTCGCCCCGATCCTTGCCAATTATCCGGTCGCGCCGTTCCGTGTGCCCGAAGGCGTTCGCCTTGTGCCCATCGATGCACGTTCGGGTGAGCCAAGCGTACTCGGCCGTCCGGGCGTCATCCTCGAGGCCTTCCGCCCCGGCACCGAGCCGGTGCGCGGTGCCAGCCGCGAGGAAGAGACGTTGAGCTTCGGGCGTGGCCGCGAACGCGATGGCGATGAGGCCGAGCAGGATGATGAAGAGGACGGGCTGAGCGGCATCTACTAAGTAGGGCCGTCCCAGTCTCACCTGCCTGCCTTGCCATGGCCGGGCAGGTCCGCTATCCGCCCCTGTCCAAGCAGATCGACGGAGCCTTGCCCCATGCGCGCCGATATCGCGTCCCTGAAAACCGCCATCGAGCAGTCAACGGAACTGCTAAGGAGGCGTCTTTGACTGGGATCGCGCGCAAGTCCGTCTCGATGAGCTGAACGCCAGAGCCGAAGCCCCTGACTTCTGGAACGATGCCGCGCGGGCGCAAAGCCTGATGCGTGAGCGCAACCAGCTTGACCGTCAGATGACTACAGTCCGCGAGATCGAGGCTGAGCTCGCCGAGACTGTGGAGCTGGCAGAGCTTGCCGACATGGAGGGCGATGAGGACCTCTATCAGGAGGCTGTGACTGCGCTGAAGGCTGTGCGCGAGCGGGCAGGGCGCGCCGAGCTGGAAGCGCTGCTGTCTGGCGAAGCCGACGGCAATGACTGCTATATCGAGATCCATCCCGGCGCGGGCGGCACCGAGGCGCAAGACTGGGCCGCCATGCTGACGCGCATGTATTCGCGCTGGGCTCAAGCCTCTGGCTACAAGGTGGAGGTGATCGAGGAGCAGGCGGGCGAGGAGGCGGGCCTGAAATCGGCAACGCTCCTCATCAAGGGCGACAACGCCTATGGCTGGCTGAAGACGGAAGCGGGCGTGCACCGCCTGGTGCGCATCTCGCCCTATGACAGTTCCGGGCGCCGCCATACCAGCTTTGCGAGCGTGTGGGCCTATCCGCTGATCGATGACACGATCGAGATCGAGATTCTCGACAAGGATGTGCGTACCGACACCTTCCGCGCGTCAGGGGCGGGCGGCCAGCACGTCAACAAGACCGATAGCGCCATCCGTCTTACCCACGAGCCGACAGGCATCGTGGTGCAGTGTCAGGCGGACCGCTCCCAGCACAAGAACCGCGAGACGGCGTGGAACATGCTGCGCGCGCGCCTCTACGAGCTGGAGCTGCAAAAGCGTGAAGCCGCCGCGCAGGCTGAAGCCGACGCCAAGACCGATATCGGCTGGGGCCACCAGATCCGCTCCTACGTGCTACAACCCTACCAGATGGTCAAGGATCTGCGCACCAATGTGGAGACGTCCGACACGCAAGGCGTGCTGGACGGCGATCTCGATGCCTTTATGGCAGCGGCGCTGGCGGCGCGCGTCGGCGGGGAAGAAGGCGCGAACGGATAAGGGTTTGCGACAGCCTTTCGCCTGAAATTCACCACATCGCTGTTAACAATCGCGCGCCGGGGCTTCTCAGATGCCCCGGTCTATCTATTTACTCTTGGGATGGACGCTGATCGACTCATGTCAGGAGCAGATTTCGGGCAACGGGGCGCATGGGCATGACCAACCCGCGCAAGCCAAATGATTCTGGCACCGGAGACCCCGGCAGCCAGACAGGCGTGACCGTCAAGACGCGCACGCGCACTGAAAAGCCGTCCATGTACAAGGTCTATCTGTTGAATGACGACTACACGCCTATGGAGTTCGTCATTCAGGTCCTGATGGTGATTTTCCATAAGGATCAGGAAGATGCGACCCGTATCATGCTGCATGTCCACCAGAACGGGGTGGGGCTCTGCGGCGTTTACACGTTTGAGGTTGCCGAAACAAAAGTGGCGCAGGTGATGGACGCCGCGCGCCGCGCACAGCATCCTCTGCAATGCACAATGGAAAAGGATTGAGCCCGTGCCGTCTTTCTCGCCCGCGCTGGAAAAATGTCTGCACAACGCGCTGACCTCGGCCAGCCAGCACCGCCATGAGTTCGCGACGCTGGAGCACCTCCTGCTCTCGCTCTGCGATGATGAGGATGCGACGGCCGTAATGCGCGCCTGCGACGTTGATGTGGAAGAGTTGCGCGCCACGCTCGCCGACTATGTCGATAACGAGCTGTCGAGCCTGATCGTTGACAATGACGAGGATGCCAAGCCGACCGCAGGCTTCCAGCGCGTGATCCAGCGCGCCGTGATCCATGTGCAGAACTCCGGCCGTGAGGAGGTGACCGGGGCAAACGTGCTGGTCGCCCTTTTTGCCGAGCGCGAAAGCCATGCCGCCTACTTCCTCGCCGAGCGGGACATGACCCGCTATGACGCCGTGAACTTCATCTCCCATGGCATCGCCAAGAAGCCGGGCGCGGAGGAAACCCGCCGTCCGCGCGGGGCCGAGGAGCCTGATGAAGAGGTCACCGACGACAAGGATGATGCGCTGGCAGCCTACTGCGTCGATCTGAATGCCAAGGCCAAGGCGGGCGAGGTTGATCCGCTGATCGGGCGCGCCGCCGAGGTGGAGCGCTGCGTGCAGATCCTCTGCCGCCGCCGCAAGAACAATCCGCTTCTGGTCGGTGATCCGGGCGTGGGCAAGACCGCCATCGCTGAAGGCCTTGCCCGCCTGATCGTCGAAGGCGATGTGCCAGAAGTGCTGCTGGAAGCCACGATCTACTCACTCGACATGGGCGCGCTGCTGGCAGGGACCCGCTATCGCGGTGATTTCGAGGAGCGCGTCAAGCAGGTCGTGAAAGCGCTGGAGGCGCGTCCGAATGCGGTGCTGTTCATCGACGAAATCCACACCGTCATCGGCGCTGGCGCGACGTCAGGCGGGGCGATGGACGCCTCGAACCTCCTGAAACCGGCTCTGCAGTCCGGCTCGCTGCGCTGCATGGGCTCGACGACCTACAAGGAATACCGCCAGCACTTCGAGAAGGACCGTGCGCTCGCCCGCCGCTTCCAGAAGATCGATGTGGTGGAGCCGTCCGTGCCGGACGCCATCAAGATCCTGCAGGGGCTGAAACCCTATTTCGAGGATTTCCACGATGTGCGTTTTACGGCGGAGGCGCTGAAAGCCGCGGTGGAGCTCTCTGACCGCTATATCGGCGACCGCAAGCTGCCCGATAAAGCCATTGATGTGATCGACGAGGCCGGTGCCTCCATGCGTCTGGTGCCCGCCTCCAAGCGCAAGAAGACTATCGGTGTGAAGGAAGTGGAGACGGTCATCGCCAAGATGGCCCGCATCCCTCCGAAATCGGTGTCCAAATCCGATGAGCGGGTCCTCAAAGACCTCGATGTGTCACTGAAGCGCGTCGTGTTCGGTCAGGACGAGGCCATCGGCAAGCTCGCCAGCGCGATCAAGCTCGCCCGTGCGGGCCTTCGCGAGCCGAGAAAGCCGATTGGCTGCTATCTCTTCTCCGGGCCTACCG
>CAZCEG010000032.1:8703-12449 GCA_964497275.1 uncultured Oceanicaulis sp. | reverse complement strand
TCTCCTTCGCGCCTCTATCCTGACACATCAACCACACACAGGGACCCATGCCTGCGAAGTACGATGTCCTCCCCCGTTTACGGGGGAGGTGCCTTCGAAGAAGGCGGAGGGGGGAATTTGTTTTGGGTCATCCCCCCCTCGCCGCTTCGCGGCACTCCCCCCGCAGGCGGGGGGAGACACCACGTATTGCCCAGACACTCGCCGGTGCGGGCGACGACAAGCCGGGCCATGACAATTTTGCTGACGTTTCTGAAACGCGATCTACCCGAATTTCGGTGTGCGCTTCTCCAGGAAGGCGCGATAGCCTTCCTGGAAATCGGCGCTTGTGAAAGCTTCCAGGAAGAGGGCGCGGGTGGCGTCATCATCTTCCGACTGCCCGGCCTCGATCAGCGCCATGAGCTGCTTGGTGACGCGCGCAGAGCGCGGCGAGGCAGCGGCGATCAGCGTGCCATAGGCCTCCACCTCGCCGGCGAGCGTTTCGGCGCTGACAAGCCGGTTGATGAGGCCAAGGCGCAGCGCCTCGTCCGCCGCCAGAAGCCTGCCGGTGAAGAGAATGTCCTTGGCTGCGGGCAGGCCGACCGCGTTCACCAGGCGGCGCGTGTCGCTGAGCGTGTAAACGAGCCCCAGCTTGCCCGGCGTGATGCCAAAGCGGGAACCTTCCGCCGCAAAGCGTAAGTCACAGGCGAGCGCGATACCGCATCCGCCGCCCACACAGGCACCCTCGATCATGGCCAGCGTCGGCTTGGGGAAGGCGGCAAGACCATCAAGCGCGGCGGCGATGGCGCGCGAATAATCCGCCGCGCGCTCTGGTGTGGCGTAGACCTCCTCGAACTCGGAAATGTCCGCGCCGGCCGCAAACGCACCGCCTGCGCCGCGCACGACCAGAAGGCGCACCGCATTGTCGGCTTCGGCCTCGGCTAGCAGGGCAGGAATGGCGCGCCACATCGCCTCGTTCAGCGCATTGCGCTTTTCCGGACGGTTCAGCACCAGATGGGCGGCATGGCCGTGGCGTTCGAGCGTGATGTCGGTCATGGGCGGTCTCTTGGCAAATGTCCGGACTTTTCAAGCGACCATCCTTAGAGGCGGCAAGGCGCGCGCGCAACGCCCCGCCAGTGGCAGTCACGGCGTTTTGGCATAACCGCAATGAGGCAGCGTTCGCCAGCGCGCCCTTGCGTGAAACGCCCCTGCGCAGTAATCGCGGCCCCTGAAGCCACCCCGCGCAGCTCCGAAGGACAGGCCGGACATGGAATTTGAATTTTTCAGCCGCTTCCTCGCTGCGCTGTTTGCGATGGTCAATCCGCTGGCGGCGATGCCTGTCTTCCTGTCGCTGACGGCGGGATCGAGCCCCAAAGCCCAGCGCGCCATGGCCATTCAGGCCGCGATTGCCGCCGTCATCGCCTGTTTTGCCATCGCAATTGCGGGCAAGTGGGTGCTCGGCGTATTCGGCATCGCGATTGACAGCTTCCGCATTGCGGGCGGCGTCCTGCTCTTCACCATCGCGCTGACGATGATCTCCGGTGCGCGCCACACCTCCAGCGCGGGCACCGACAAGGAGCGCGCCCTGCAGGAGAATATCGATAACCCTGCGATCTATCCCTTCACCATCCCGATGACGGTCGGCCCCGGCACGATCACCACGCTGATCATCTTCTCCGAGCAGGCCGCGGCCAGCCCGGTGAAGATGGGCCTGTTTGCCGGCGTGGTGCTGATCGTGATCGGCTTGCTGCTGGCGGCCCTGCTGGTCGCCCCGCTGCTGGACCGGATGGTGTCGCAGACCGCGCGCACCGTCTCCATCCGCATCATGGGCATCATACTGGCGGCGCTGGCGGTAGAGTTCATCATCACCGGGCTGCGCGGCTCCGGCCTGATCGCGCTGAACGGCGTCTAACCGGCAAGCGTGGCGGCAAGGCTTGCCGCCTGCACCCGAATATCGGGCACCGCAACGCATTCCCAGAAGACGCCGCGAGCCAGAGGGCCGATGGCGTAAAGCCCGGCATGGCTGCCGTTCGCGTCAAGCACGGCAAGCTCACCATCCACGTCCAGCCCAAGGCCCAAGGCGTCGGGGCGGGCAAGCCCGTTATCGAGCAGGCAGCGTACCAGCGGGTCGCCGCTGGCGCGCAGCGGACCAAATCCGGCAGCGTCGTAAACGCGCTGCACATGGAAGGTCTCTAGTCCCCCCTTGCGCAGGCTGACCGTGACCGCCCGGCTTTCGCAGGCGGTGATGCGTCCGGCAAGCACCAGCAGACCGCCCTTCGCGCGCTCGCTCGCCAGACGCTCTGCAATCGGCGGGGCAAGGCGGTGGCGGTGAATGTCCCACCATGGCCGGGCATGGCGCAGGAAGCGCCGCTTTTGCGCAACGCTCATCGCCAGCCAGAGGCTTTGCGTGCGCTGGCGCATGCTATCCATCGTCTCGCGCCAGCCATGGGTCAGGGCCGCCTTGCGCAAGGCCTTCACGCGCGCTGACAGGGCAGGGCTTTCGCCCGGCAGGCCGAGATCGCCGGGGACGGTGCCCCCTTGTCCGTGGGCGAGCGGCACAAGCCCCCGGCGCGACACCGCTATGATTGGCCCCTCAAAGCCGCCATCACGCAGGCTGATCAGGGTGTCGACCATGGTCAGGCCCGTGCCGATGATCATGACAGGGCTGTCAGCCTCCAGCCCCTGAAACGCCGCCACGCTCCACGGATCAACGGCCTTGCGGCCATCTGGCAGGTGAAAGCGGGTCGGCAGATTGCCCATTGCCAGTACCACGCGGCGCGCAGTGATGATGGTCCTGCCATCATACAGGGTGAAGCCGTCCGGTGTTTTGCCGATCGTCGTGATGCGCGCTTTAAGGACATGCAGGCGTTCTGGTGCCGCGCGGCACTGGGCGTCGAGCCTGTCAGAAAGATAGCGGCCATAGGCCGAACGGCTCACAAACACGCCGGCCGGTGTCGCGGCCGCCTGCAGGTCCGTACCGGACTGTGCGGCGACCCACTCCACAAAATCCCCCGGCGCGTCAGGAAACGCGCTCATCCTGTCCGCACGGACATTGAGGAGATGCGCGGGGTTGGCGGTGGCGTAGGCGAGGCCGCGCGCAGGCGCAGGCGCATCGTCGATCAGCGCGATGCGGGCCCGGGCATGAGGGTCGCGTGACAGGTTCAGCGCGGTCAGCGTGCCGGAAAACCCGCCGCCAATGACCGCGACATCATAAATGGCTCGGGTCAGGGATTATTCCCCTGCGGTGAGAAACGCCACCAGCTCGCGGCGGAACGCGCCGTCGCGAAGGGCGGAGAGGTGATCGCCAGACACGCGCGCCGCCGTACCGTTCTCAAACATCTCCGCCAGCGCTTCGGCAGAGCCATTGTCCTCGTCATCGCGGCCGGCGATGACAAGGACCGGCGTCTGGATGCCTGCCAGAGCGCTCGCGGGCGTCGCGCGCTGGGTACGCAGTACGGCAAGGCCAGATGCTGCATCTGCCCCCGTGCGGGTGATATAGGCGGCAACGGCGCGGGCCGCTTCGGGTGAGCGCGCAGCGTCTGGGTTGTCGATATGGGTCAGCGCGTCCTCGAACATGGCGAGGCGGTTGGCCGGCGCTGTGATCCCGGTATCGCCCATGCCGCCCAGGACAGCGCGTCCGGGTTCTGCGCCGAGCGCCAGCATGCGCACCGCAGTGCGGGCGCCCAGCGAATAGCCCGCCAGATCGAACTCGGTGATCTCCAGATGATCGAGAAGGGCGAACTGGTCACGGGCCAGCGCGTCGGCTGACC